>DATAFT010000608.1:0-6217 GCA_036257295.1 Thermoanaerobaculia bacterium | reverse complement strand
GGTCGATACTCCGGGCCACTATACTGCGCGCGTTTAATTGGTGACAGGTTACTGATTCGCGAATTAGTAACCTGTCACCAATTTCCTGGCGGAGGTCTCAATGCGTTGCGGTCCGCGCCGTCGCTTGCCACTCGGGCTCGCTGCCCTGCTCGCAACTTCCGCGTCGTCCCTCACCACGGTCGCGGCGGCGAACCCATCGGCAGCGAAGGAGGCGGTGATCCGATCGATCGACGCCGGCGCCGACGACTACTGGAAAGCCGCGCTCGACATCTGGGGCTGGGCCGAGCCTGGCTACCAGGAGGTCAGATCGTCGCAGCGCGTCGCCGACCTCTTGCGCGAGGCGGGGTTCGAGGTCCGCACCGGGGTTGCCGAGATCCCCACCGCGTTCGTCGCGAGCTACGGATCGGGCAAGCCGGTGATCGGCATCCTCGCCGAATTCGACGCGCTGCCGGGTCTGTCCCAGGCCGCGGTGCCGCGTCCCGAAGCGCGCGCCGAGACCACCTGGGGCCACGGCTGCGGCCATCATCTGTTCGGAGTGGCGTCGTCGGCGGCCGGCATCGCGCTCGCGCGAGCGATCGAGCGCGGCGACGCCAGCGGCACGGTGCGCGTCTACGGCACGCCGGCCGAGGAGGGAGGCGCTGCCAAGATCTTCATGGTGCGCGCCGGCCTGTTCTCCGACGTCGACGCCGTCGTCCACTGGCACCCGGCCGATCACAACGCGGCGGGCGACCCCACCAACCAGGCGCGCATCGCCGGCAAGTTCCGCTTCCACGGCAAGAGCGCGCACGCCGCCGCGGCGCCGCAGGACGGCCGTTCCGCGCTCGACGGCCTCGAGGTCATGGCCTACGCCGCCGAGCTGATGCGCGAGCACACCCCCGACTTCACCCGTATCCACTACGTCGTCACCTCGGGCGGCGAGGCGCCCAACATCGTTCCCGATTTCGCCGAGGCGTACTACTACGTGCGTCATCCCGAGGTGCCGGTGGTGCGCTCGGTGTGGGACCGTCTACTGCTCTGCGCCGAGGCCGGCGCGCTCGCCACCGAGACCAAGGTCGAGATCGAGTATCTGGGCGGCGTCTACAACCTCCTGCCGAACCTCGCGCTGTCGCGCGTCTCGCTGCGCAACTTCCGCGCTCTGGCCGACCTCGCGTACACGCCCGAGGAGGAAGCCTTCGCGCGCGAGATCCAATCGACGCTCGCCACGCCGGCGCCGCTCGCGAGCATCGGCGAAGTGGTCGATCGGACCGGCAAGATCGACACCGGGTCGACCGACGTCGGCGACGTGTCGTGGGTGGTGCCGACCACCGGCATCGACGTCGCCACCTGGGTGCCCGGCACGCCGGCTCATTCGTGGCAGGCGACCGCCGCCGGCGGCACCACGATCGGCCGCAAGGGGATGCTGCTGGCGGCGAAGACGCTGGCGGCGACCGCGTTCGATCTCTTCCACGAGCCGCGGACGCTGGCCGAAGCGCGTCGCGAGCTGGAGCGCAGCGTGGGCACCAATCCGTACGTGCCAATGCTCGAGCCGGGGCAGACGCCGCCGCTCGACTATCGGAAGCCGCCCAGGCAGCCGAAGTGACGAGAGGTCAGCGCCCTGCGGTCGCCGAGCCGGCCGCCGGGGGAGGAAGCTGCAGCTCCTCGATCGCGTCCTCGCCCTCGACCACACGATAGATGCGATCGGCGGCCACCGTCGTGAAGGTCTGGGTGCTGTCGCTGGTCGGCCAGTAGATCTCGATCCGATCGACCACGGTGGCGGAGGCGACACCGATCGACTGGCGCAGCGGGCTGGCGCCGAAGCTGCCGCCGCTTCCGACCCAGCGATGGATCGATCGCCGCTTGCCGCGGTCGTTGATGTCGAGCCGGATGCGCGCTCCGATGGCGGAGCGGTTGGAGCGCGTCCCGGCGAGTTGGAGCGCGATCCAGTGGCCGCCGAAGCCGGGGTTTCGGTAGTAGACGTTCGACGCCCGATCGCCGGCGTAGGTGCCGCCCATCTGCTCGAAGACGTCCTGGTCGCCGTCCTGATCGAAGTCGGCGAACGCGACCGCGTGGCCCTTCTGCAGGTGGCCGAACCCGCCGTTCCAGGTGACGTCCTCGAAGCGCTTGCCCTGATCGCTGCGATACATGGCGTTCGGCATCAGCGCTTCGTAGTCGGGGTAGCCGGTGCCGAGGTAGAAGTCGAGCCAGCCGTCGTTGTCGAGGTCGCCGAAGTTCGAGCCCATGGCGAGGTGGAGGCGGTCGAGCCCGATCTCGGGTGCCACGTCACGGAAGCCGCCGTGGCCGTCGCCCTGGTAGAGGCGTCCGAGCTCGAGCGCGGGCGCGCCGCCGAAATAGCTGAGCGCCACCGCGGCCAGGGCTCCGGTAGTACCGCGGTAGGCGGCGACATAGAGGTCGAGCGCGCCATCGTTGTCGTAGTCCCAGAACCACGTCGGGAAGCTGTCGAGCGGCAACGAGACGCCGGCCTCGCGAGCGACGTCGGTGAAGGTGCCGTTGCCGTTGTTGTGGTACAGGTGGTTGGGGCCGCCGTTGACCGAGACGTAGAGATCCGGGAAGCGATCCGCGTCGTAGTCGCCCCAGGTGACTCCCTTGACGAACGCGTGGGTGGTCACTCCAGCTTGCTCCGCGACCTCGACGAAGGTGCCGTTTCCCTCGTTGCGCCAGAGCTGGCAGGGCGCATCGGTGACGTCGCGCCCGTCCTCCTCGTGGCCGACGTAGAGGTCGAGATCGCCGTCGTTGTCGTAGTCGGCGAAGCTCGCGGTCTGCGTCGGGTAGTAGCGTTCGCCCATCCCGGCGTCGAACGTCACGTCCTCGAACCGGCCGTGGCCGTCGTTGCGCAGCAACGACTTGGGGTGGCGGCCGGCGGCGCGCAGCCAGGCGCCGCGCATCACCAGCACGTCAGGATCGCCGTCGTTGTCGTAGTCGGCCTGCGTCGCGTTGAGCCCGCCGTTGATGCCGCCGAGATTCGCGGCGTCGCTGACGTCGCTGAAGGTTCCGTCGCGGTTGTTGCGGTAGAGACGCGCGCTCTCCGAGGTGTGCGCGGTGGAGGTGAAGAGGTCGATCCAACCGTCGCCGTCGAAGTCGTCCGCGATCGCGGAGCCGAACAGGTTGAACGCGGCGAGGCCGAGGTCGGGCGCGATGTTCTCGAAGCGGGGGAACGGCGCGTCCGAAGCGAAGATCTCGGGCGGGATGCGGAAGCTCTCGGGCACGCCGTCCGGATACTCGCCCACGGTCATCGCCGCGATGTTGGCGAGCCAGACCGACTTGAGATGGATCGAGCTGGCGCGATCGGCGGCGGTGTCCGCCGCCAGCTCGAGGAACCGTCGCATCGCCTGGCGTGAGCCCTCCTGCTCGACATGGACGCCGGCGCCACGGATGGGCAGGATGCAGCTCTCGGAGTTGTGCCGCAGCGCGCAGTTCTGGCTCTCGCCGCGGCGCAGCCAGGCGACACCGAGGCGGAAGCGCGCCTCTTTCGCCTCCTCGTCGGGCACTCGTCCCCCCAGAGCCGGCAGCATCGCCACCGCTTCCTCGAGCTTCGCCACCGCGTCCACTTCGTTGGCGCGGTTGAGCTCGGCGATACCCACGTCGCGCAGCTTGCGCCACCGTTCGAGTGGATCGGCGGAGGGTCCCAGGGCGTCGAGCGCCGCTTGCGCCTCACGCGCCGGGCGGTCGCCGATGTAGAGGTTCTCCTCGGGCGTGCGCCGCTCGACGTCAGCGAGCAGGGCGAGCATCTTCTGATGACTGTTCTTCGCGTCGCCGCCGGCCGCGGCCGCCGCGCTCGCTGGGGCGGTGGATCGATCGGCGGTGGCCTCGGGCGCCGACGCTTCGCGTGCGCAGCCGAGCAGGGCAGCGGTGGCAGTCGCCCCCGCGAGTGCCATCGACGCGGATCGAAGCCATCGAAGTTTCATGATCGAGGATCGCTAGTCTAGCGCGCACCCGACCGAAGCCGCTGGATCCGCCCCTCGATCTGCGCCCGCTCGCCCGCCGGCGCGCCATCCTGCTCGGCGAGCCGGAGCGCCTGCTCCCAGCGGCGCGCCGCGTCGGCGCGAAGGCCGGTGTCCTCGAGCGCGCCCGCCAGCTCCTGGAGCAGGGTGCGCATGACGGCGCGCACTTCGCGATCGGCGGAGCCGATGGCGTAGGCACGGTCGAGGTGGGTGGTGACCGCGCCGACGTCGCCTCGCTGCGCGGCCCCCATGCTCAAGAGCATGTGCAACCGAGCGTCGTCGGGATCGGTTTCGAGCGCAGCGCGCGCCGCCTTCTCCGCCTCGTCGATACGGCCCATCTCGAACAGAGCGTTGGCCAGGGTGGCGTAGCCGCCGGGTAAGCGAGGATCGAGCTCGAGCGCGCGCCGGGCCGCCGCCAGCGCTTCGTCGCGTCGTCCCAGCCGATCCTCGACGCCCGCCAGCGCGAGCCAGGTCTCGGCGTCGTCGGGCTCGAGGCGCAGCAGCTCCTGGAGCTGGGCACGCGCGCGCTCGGCCTGACCGGTATCGAGCAACGTCTTGGCGCGGCGCAGGAAGCTCTCGCGATCGACCGCCTCGTCGCCGATCGCGGCGTGGCGCGGGTCGTGGTGGTGCATCAGGCGAGGCAGGTCGCGCGCCTCGGCCGCCAGCGCCTCGGCTCGCGCGGCATCCCCCGCGCGCTGATACGCGCGCGCCAGGGTCGCGACCACGGCCTGGATGCGCGGCCCGTGCCGGCGAGCCTGCTCGAGCAGCGCGATCGCGCCGCGAGCGTCGCCGCGGGCAAGCGTGATGCGGCCGGCGCCGAGATAGCCGAGCGGATCGTCGGGCGCGAGCCGCATCGCGTCGCGATAGTGGCCGAGCGCCTCGTCCTGGCGATCGAGCGCCTCGAGCGTGCGCGCCAGACGGACGTGCGCCGGCGCGTAGGACGGATCGAGGCGCAGCGCGGCGTCTAGCCATCGAGCGGCGTTCGCCGGCGCCTCGGTTTCGTCGAGCGCGCCGAGGAAGTAGGGCCAGCGGAAGTCCTTGGCGTCGAGCTGCGCGGCCCGTTGATAGGCCGCCCGCGCCGCCTGCGCGTAGCGGTGCGCGTCGAGCGTCATGCCATAGCGGCCCCAGGCCGCGGCGTCCTCGGGCGACGCTTCGAGCGCGCGGTGGAGACTGGTGATCTTCGCCGCCACCCGCGGCTCGGCGCCGGTCAGATCCGGAAGCGGGGAGAGAGCCGCCGCGGCCGCGGGCGCGGCTTCGAATACGAGCATGACCAGGGCGAGGGCGACCGTGTTTCTCAGGCTACCCTCGCTGTCCTTCGCCGCGACGCAGCTCGACGACTCGGCCGGCCTCGGCGCCCGCGAACGTCTCGGTGGCGCCGTCGGGCCATCGCACCTCGAAACGATCGACCGATCGCGTCGATCCCAGCCCGAGGTGGATCCATCCGTGTCCGCTGGTGAGGTAGCCGCCGGAAGAGATGGCGTGGCGTACAAAACGTCGATCGCCGGCGACCGCGGTGACCTTGGCGCCGAGCGCCTCGCGGTGGAGCGACGGGTCCACCGCGCGGATCTCGATCCAGGAAGACTGGTTGGCGCCCTCGTTGCGGTAGAGATGCGCGGGACCGTCGATGGTCGTGATCAGCAGATCGAGATCGCCATCGCGATCGTGATCGAAGGGCAGGAGGCCGCGGCTGACTTCGATCGCGCTCCAAGCCGGCAGCGGCGTGAACTTGCCGTCGCCTCGGTTCCCGAACGCGAGGTTGGGCTCGACGTACGGCTGCCAGAAGCCCGGCGCCGCGCCTTCGGCGATGACCGGCCGGCGCTTCACGCCGCCGTTGGCCACGGCGGTGTCGAGGTCGCCGTCGTTGTCGAGGTCGAAGAAGGCGGTGCCGAACCCGGTATAGGCGGCGCCCGGCGGGCCGAGCCCGCTCGCCGCGGTGGCATCGGCGAATCCGGACGCGCCGAGATTGAGGTACAGCGTGTTGGTCTCGCCGATGAGGTGGGTGACGAAGAGGTCGAGGTCGCCGTCGGAGTCGACGTCGCCGGCGGCGATGCCCATCCCCGCCTCCGCCACTCCGTACTCGTTGAAGGCGGCGCCGAGCACCATCGCCCGCTCGGCGAAGGTGCCGTCGCGCTGATTGATCCACAGGTGATTGGGGTCGGCGTCGTTGGCGACGAAGACGTCGATCCAACCATCGTCGTCGAAGTCGGCGGCCACCACGCCGAGGCCGGCGTCGGCCACCGCGGCGATGCCGGCCTCACGGCTCACGTCGCGGAAGCGCG
>DATAFT010000607.1:0-3571 GCA_036257295.1 Thermoanaerobaculia bacterium | reverse complement strand
CGCTGCCGAGATGCCCTCCGCCACCACCTGTTCGAGGTCGCACCTTCGCGGGCGGGTCGGGATCTGGCCCAGCACCACGCGCACGGTGCGGTCGAGGTCGTCGATCAAGCGCTGTGCCTGCTGAGATTGATCCTCGAGGATGCGGGAGACCTGATCGAGGATGGCCGCATCGCCGTCGGCGCGACGCAACAGATCGCCGGCGATGCGGAACGGAAGGATGGCGTTGGCGAAATCGTGCGGCAGCTTGCGCAGGAACGCGAGCAGCCGCCGTCGTTCGTCCTCCTGCGACATCCGCGCGCTCTCTCCCTCCCGCTCCGACATGAGTTCCGCTCCTCGCTCGCCGATGCCTGAGGCTATTTCTTCCCGATCACCCGCTGTGCTCGAGCGAGCAGCGCCGGCGGCAGCTCGAGGTGCTGGGCTCGCGCCGCATCGAGGTTGACCTGGAGACTGGTGGTGTCGAGCGGCTGGAACGGGATGTCCGCCGGACTCTCGCCGTTCATGATGCGCACCGCGAGCCCCGCCGCCCGCATCCCGGCGTCGTGAAAGTCGCGCGCGAGCACCACCGCCGCGCCGTTGGCGAGGTCGCCGGACAGTCCGCCGAAGAGCGGGATGTGGGCCGAGTCGGCGGCGCGCGAGAGGCTGGCGAACGACGAGGTGGTGAGGTTCGAGGCCACCTGCACCACGGCGTCGAGATCGCGCGAGAACAGCGACGAGGCGGCGTCGGGCACCTCGGTGATGCTGTTGACGGCGAGCTGCACCACCTCGATGCCCTGCCGGTTAGCGAGCTCGACCAGGCGCTCCACGTTGTACACCGAGTTCGATTCCGACGGCACCACCAGCGTTCCGATCCGCTTGACGCGGGGAATCGCCTCGCGGGTGATCGCGAGCAGCTCCTCGTAGGGGCTCGCGCTCGGCACCCCGGTGACGTTGGGCAGATGGTCGGTGTCGCTCTTGCCGGCGCCGGCGGCGACGCCGCTCGCGCAAAAAGTGAACACGATCGGTTTTCCCTTGGCCCGCGCGATGGCCGCCTGAAGTGTCGGCGTCGACAGCGTCATCAGCAGGTCGGTGCCCTCGGTGAGCGCGGCATCGACCAGCGCCGAGAGCGTCGGCATGTCGCCCTGCGCGTTGCGCTCCTCGAGGTCGTAGTCGCGGCCCTCGACCAGGCCCGCCTTCTTGAAGCCGTCGAGGATGCCGCGTTGCGCGTCCTCGGCATCCTGGACCTCGACGTACTGCAGGAGGTCGATCTTCCAGTGTTGCGACGGCCGGGCGCGAACGGGGGCGGCGCCCGCGGCGGACCGACCAGCTTCGGCGCCGGCATCCGCCACCCGCGACTGCCCCACCACTTCGGCCGCGCGCAGCGTCTCCTCCGGGATGCGCCACGGGTCGCGCAGCCCTTCGAGCATCTGGGTATTGATCGTGACACGCTCGGGGACCATGTTCTTGATCGGCAGCGTCTTCATGTCGACGCCGTCGAGCACCTGTGCAGCGAGCGCTCCCGCGAGCCTTCCCACTTCGGGGTAGTTGGCGCCGACGTCGAACAACGTGCCCTGGTACGCCGATCCCGGGATGTTGGTGAACATCGGGATGCGGCCCTTCTTCGCCTCCGCCACCGCGGCCCCGAGCGCCGAGAGCACGGTGACGTCGGCCGGCGTCCACAGCGCCTGAGCTCCGCGCGCGACCAGGGACGAAGCGGCCTCCGCCACCGCGGCCGTGTTCTCCGCGCTGGCCTCGATCACCTCGACGCCGAGCTCGGCGCACGCCTTCTTGGCCAGATCGGTGCTGATCCTCGAGTTAGGCTCGGCCGGGTTCCAGGGCATGCCGACCAGCTTCAGACCCGGGAAGAACTCGCGCGCCATCGCGATCGCGCGCGCCACCGGCTGCATGGTGCCGAAGCCCGCCATGTACGGCGGATGGTCGAACGGCTCGCGACCGATGCCGACACCGGTCGCCGCCGGATCGGTGACCAGCGCGAAGACGTGCGGCCGATGGCGCGTCTGGTTGGCGTTGGCGACCGCCTGGAAGCTGATGGTGGTGGCGGTGAGGATGAGGTCGTAGTTGCCGGAGGTGATCTCCGACGCGATCGCCGCCGAGGTGGCCATGTCGTTCTCGGCGTTGAATCGCGAGACCACGAGCGTGCGGCCGTCCTCGTAGCCGGCGGCGGCGAGCCCGTCGAGCATGCCCTGCACGCCTTCGTCGATGACCGGCTGCGAAGCGTGTTGCAAGACGGCGACGCGCGGAACGGCGCGCTTGGTCCGATTGCGGTCGCGCGAGGTGTCGGAGAAGAGCAGCCCCGCCGAGGCGAGCGCGATCAGCGCGATGCCGAGGAGGAGACGACGAATCACGTGCCACATGGTCGAAGAAGTGCTCGGCGGCCATCGTATCGCGGCCTGCGGTATCGTCGCGGCCACACTTCGATCGACGATCGAGACGCACTGCAAGCATGGAGATCACCCGCAAGACGGGAACCGACGGTCTCGAGCTCGTGGTCGAGGGCCGGATCGACGCCTACTGGGCCGACCATCTGACCGCTGCGCTCGACGAGGCGCTTCGCGGGGGCGCCGACCGCATCTCGCTCGATCTGCACGGCGTCGCGTATCTGAGCTCGGGCGGGATCCGCGCGCTGCTGGTCGCCCACCGCGAGCTCCGGCGGGTGGGCGGAGCGCTGCGGATCGTGCGGCCTTCGAGCGCGGTCAAGTCGATGCTCGAGATGGCGGGCCTCCTCGAGCTGCTCGTCCTCGCCCCCACCGAGCCCAAGGCCGTCATCGCGTCGCACGGCCGCCAGCTCGAGCGGCCGGAAGGCTCGGTCGAGAGCTGGACGCTCGAGCGCGGCGCTCCTGTCGAGTGCCGCGCCATCGGCGATCCCTCGCGGCTCGAGACCGGTTTCGACACCAGCCACTGCCGGTCGGAGACCTTCCCAGCCGACGCCTTCGGCTTCGGTCTCGGAGCGTTCGGCCGCGACTTCGAGGACTGCCGGGGCCGCTTCGGCGAGCTGCTCGCCGCCGGCGGCGCCGCCGTCTATCTGCCGACCGACGGCACCAACGTGCCCGACTTCCTGATCGCTGGCGACGGCAGCGCTCCCGAGGTCCGGTTGCTCTACGGCATACGCTGTGCCGGGCCTCTCTCGACCCACGCGCGATTCGAAGCGGTCGTGGGGAAGACGTTCTCGCTCTCCGCACTCGCGGAGATGGCGATCGACCTGCTCGGCACCGATCGCGCCGGCGTCATCGTGGTGGGCGAGGCGGCCGGTCTGGTCGGCGCCTCGCTTCGCCGTTCACCCGCGCTCGCCGGGGAGGCGCCCGACTTCTCCTTCCCCGACATCCGCCGCTGGCTCTCGTTCACGCCCGATCGCGCCTTTCCCTCGAGTCAGGCGCTGATCGTCGGGGTGGTGTCGCGCGGCGGGGCGGGCGTGAACGGCGCGGACCCCTGCCTGCGCCCGATCGGCGCCAGTGGTCTCACGGGACACTTCCACGCGGCGGCGTTCTCGCACCGGCCGCTGCCGCGCGGACCGCTCGAGCTCAAGCCCACGGTCGCCGGTTTGTTCGAAGCCGAGGCCACGCGCGGTCTCCTCCAC
>DATAFT010000600.1:0-3446 GCA_036257295.1 Thermoanaerobaculia bacterium | reverse complement strand
ACTAGGTGGCGAGGCGGTAGGCCGCCATCTCGCGGCCGTTGCGGACCAGGAGGATGCCGGAGGCGAGCGCGGGGTGGTTCCAGGTGCGGCCTTCGATCGCGGCGAAGCGCGCGCGCTCGACGAACGCCTCGGGCTTGGCCTCGACCATTGCCAGCTCGCCATCCTCCGTCAGCACGATCAACTGCCCCTGGGCGAGCAGTAGCTGGCCGTGGCCGTACCTTCCGCCTTTCCAGCGCAGCGCGCCGGTCTCGGCGTCGAGGCACGCGAGGATGCCTTCGTCGAGACCGTAGAGATGGCCGTCGTGGTAGACCGACGAGCTCAGCTTGTTCTTGAGGCGATTGGTCTCCCACACGGCGCGCGTGACGAACCCGTCGCCCTCGCGCTGCACCTCGACCATCATCGCGCCGTGGCCATAGCCGGCGGAGAGCATGAACCGATCGTCGCCGACCACGATCGGCTGCGCCGCGTTGATTCCCATCTCGGTCACCCACGGATGCTCCCACAGCATGGATCCGTCGGTCGGATCGAGGCCGAGCGCGCGCGTCGCAGTGACGACGAGGAGCTGGAACCGCCCGGCCAGCGTCAGCGCCATGGGCGTGGTGTACGACGCTTCGTCGGACAAAGCGCGCCAGCGGGGCTCGCCGCTGGCTTTGTCGTACGCCACCACCGCGCTGCCCTCGGCGCCCGGCACGGTCACCACCAGATCACCGACGATGATCGGCGAAGCGGAGACTCCCCACGTTATGTTCTTGGCCTTGTTTTCCGCGAGGATGTCGCGCTGCCAGAGCTGCCTGCCGGTAATGGCGTCGAGCGCCACCAGATCGCCGGCGGCGCCGAGTGCATAGACGCGGCCGGCGTCCCACACCGGGGTGGCGCGCGGTCCGTTGCGATCCACCCGGTCGTTGAATCGCGAGCTCCAGGACGCGGTCCACAGCTCGCGTCCATCGGCGAGATCGTAGGCGGCGATCAGCTCGCGATGGTGGCGCCGCTCGAGGGTGAAAGCGACGCCGTCGGCGATCGCGAACGAGCTCCATCCCTCGCCGATCGGCTGCTTCCATAGCAGTGGCGGTCCCTCCGCCGGCCAGTCGTCGACCACCGGCATCTCGTCGTAGCGGCCGGCCGAGCCCGGGCCGCGGAAGCTCGTCCAGTAGCGGCCGGTGAGCGCGGGATGCGCCTGCGGCTTGCGACTCGCCTGCTCCTCGCGATGGACCTCGAGCTCGCGCCAACTCGCGGATGAATGCGCGGGCTCGGGCGCCGCGCCGCTGCGCAGGAGCTTCGAGCCGGTCTTGAGATAGAAAACCGTCAGTACCAGCAGCATCGCGCCGCCGAGGATCTTGATGCGGCGGGGCTCGGGGCGCCCGATCAACAGCAGGATCGCGAGCGGCGGCAGCAGCAGTGCGACGATCGAGAAGAGCACGTTCGAAGCGCGCCAACCCGATCGCGTCGCCGTCATCAATGTGCTACTGGGTGCTACTTGTTGGCGAGGCTGTAGAGGTAGCTCTCGGTCCGCACGAACAGTCTGCCCGCGGACACCGCGATCGACGACAGTGTGTAGCCGTCGAGCTTGTTCTCGGCAAGGATCTCGAACTGCGGCCCCGCGCGCACCACCGTGGTCACGCCTTCCTCGTTGGTGACGTACACCTTGCCATCGGCGATCACCGGCGACGCGCTGTAGGTGCCGGCCGCCACTCGCTGGTCGACCCACACCGGCTCGCCGGTCTTGGCCCGATAGCACGAGAGCGTGCCCTGATCGCGCAGGACGTAGAGGTACTCGCCGTCGGTCGCGGGCGTCGGCACGTCGGGTCCGCGCTCGATCGACCACGCCAGGTTGGTCTTGGTGACGTCGCCACTGCCACCGGCGCGATAGACCAGGAAAGGAGTGACCCTCGACGGCACGTAGATGAGGTCGCCCGAGATCACAGGCGACGCCACCACGCGGTACATCGGCGCATCGGTGGGGTTGAGCCCGCCGCCGCGCCAGAGCTCCTTCCCGGTCTTGGGATCGTGGCCGGTCACGTAGTTGCCGCCGCTCACCACGATCTGCTGACCGTCCGCCGTCGCCAGCAGCGCGGGGGTGGTGTAGGCATCGGGCGACTCCGCTTTGGCGTCGGTCGGCCGCTCGACGCGCCAGCGCTCGGCGCCGGTCGCGCCGTCGAGCGAGAGCAGGTACGAAGGGTCGTCGGTCTTCATGCCGTGGAGCACCTGGACCACGAGCTGGTCGCCGGCCAGGAGCGGCGACGACGCGTAGCCCCAGTTGAGACCGAACTTGCCGTGATCGGCGACCACGTCGCGGCTCCACAGCTCGTTGCCGTCGAAGTCGAAGGCTTTGACCACGCCGGTGCCCGTGAGCACCCACACCCGCTTACCGTCGGTCACCGGGGACGGCGACGACATATTCTGCTTGCGGGTGACGACGTTCTCGCCGCCCAGCCGCTTCTTCCACAGCACCGTCCCCGCGTCGCGATCGACCGCCCACAACCAGAGGTCGGCGCCGTCGCCGACGCTCAGGAAGACGTGACGCTCCCAGATGATCGGCGTCGATCCCGATCGCGCCGGCATCGGCAGCTTCCAGGCCACGTTCTCGGTCTCCGACCAGCGCACCGGCAAACCCTTCTCGGTGCTGGCGCCGGTCGCGCGAGGGCCGCGCCAGTGCGGCCAGTTGTCGGCCGTCGCGGCGGACGACGCCGCCAGGGTGGCTGCCACGAGGAGGTTCGACACCGCGCGACGCATCGTGTTCGTCCCCTTCAACGAGATGCCGACGCCGGCGCCATGCGCTCCGGCAGCAGGGCGACCTGCACGTAGTTCTGTTCGTCCAGATACTTGCGCGCGGCGGCGCGGATGGCGTCCGAGTCGAGCGCGGCGATCCACTTGTCGAGGTCGAGGATCTGGCTCGGATCCTCGTGGTTGAAGTCGTAGAAGCGCAGCGTCTGGAGCCAGAAGCCGTTCTCCTTGAGATCGGTCTCGCGCTCGCGACGCTGCGTCTCCTTGATCTTCGCCAGCAGATCGTCGGGCACTCCCTCGTCCTTCAGCTTCTTGATCTCCGCGAACACGCGCCCCACCAGCTCGTCGACGCGATCGGGGGCGCAGCCGAACGCGACCATGAAGTCGTACTCGGGTTTCGGATAGAGCGTCGTCGACGCGCCGGCGGAGACGCCGTAGGTCCCGCCCAGCTCCTCGCGCAGGGCTTCACGCAACCGGATCGAGAGCGCCTGAGACATCGAGGACAGGTCGTAGCGATTGGCGCGCGACCACTCGAAGTCGCCACTCCAGAGGATGCGCACCTGGCTCTTCTCCTCCAGGCCGCGGTAGACGCGCTCGACCACCACACCGCGCGGCGAGACGACGCCGACGTCGCGGAACGTCTCCTTCCGGCCGGTGGACGGCAGGTTCCCGAGGTAGGTGCGCACCAGCGGCTCGATCTTGGCGAGATCGAAGGCGCCCACGAA
>DATAFT010000597.1:0-8259 GCA_036257295.1 Thermoanaerobaculia bacterium | reverse complement strand
CTTGAAGGAGATGTAGAGCCCGTTCTCGTGCGCCCGGGCGCGCGGCGGCGCGAGCAGGGCGATGGCGGCGAGAGCGGTGGACGAGAGGATCGCTGGCCATCGGAATCGCATCAGAGAAGGCTCCAGCTCGCGTCGTTCGGTCGGGTCGGCCTCGGCTGCTGCGTCGAATACTATGACGCCGTGACGATCTACCTGATTCGACACGGCGAAACAGAGGGCAACCGGCTGCGCATCGTGCAGCCGCCGGAGCTTCCGCTCAACGATCGAGGGCTGCGCCAGGCCGCGGCGATGGCGCGGCGGCTGCGCTATGCCGGTATCACGCGCATCGTCGCCAGCGATCTGGCGCGAGCGCGCATGACGGCCGAGGCGCTGTCGGCGGAGACGGGGAGGTCGATCGAGCTCGAGCCGCTGCTCCAGGAGCGCAACTTCGGCGACCTGCGCGGCCGGACCTACGCTTCGTTCGACTTCGATCCAATGGGCCCCGACTATTCACCGCCGGGTGGCGAGAGCTGGGACGCCTTCCACGAGCGCGCGGGACGGGCCTGGCGGCGAGTGGAAGAGGCGGCGGCCGAGACGGCCGGCGCGCTCGCCATCGTGACGCACGGCCTGGTCTGCCACTCGTTCGCGCTCCACCATCTGCTGCTCGAGCCTCCGCTGGTCAATCCGGAGCGGTGGGGGAACACCGCGGTGACCGAGATCGACCGTCCTGCGCCCTGGCGCGTGCGCCTCATCAACTGCACGCGGCATCTCGATGGCCTGCCGGACATGGTCGACGACGTCGCGATGCCGACTCGGGCCTGAGCCGGCGCCGCGCTGCGTCGGTGGCCGAAGGATGCGGAACGTCGAGATGTCGAGTGACTCCGATCGGATCCCGTTCGACCAGATCGACGTCGTCCTGCTCGACGCCGGCGGCACGTTGGTCTCGCTCGACTTCGAGTGGGTCGAGCGCGAGCTCGCGGCGCGTGGGGTCGAGTGTCGCGCGCGGGACCTCGAGCGCGCGGAGGCGGCGGCCCGACCGGCGGTCTCCCGAGAGGCCGGCGCGCGACTGGCGCAGGGGCGCGAGCCTCTCGGATTCGAGGATTTTCTGTCGATCTGGCTCCGGCGTCTCGCTCCGTTCGCCGACAGCCCGGCCGAGGTGCGCAGTCTCGCAGCATCGCTCGCACCGATCCTTCGGCCGGCCGGTGAGAGCTGGCGCCTGTGGTCCGTTCCGATGCCGGGCGTGAAGGAGGCGCTCGCCGATCTGTGCGATATGGGCCTACGACTCGCCGTCGTCAGCAACTCGGACGGTAGCGCCGAGCGGTCCCTGTCGGGGGCGGGACTGCGGCCTCATCTGGAGCAAGTGATCGACTCGGCGGTCGTCAGGCTGGAGAAGCCGGATCCGGCGATCTTCACGCACGCCCTGGCCTTGATGGGATGCCGGCCCGAGCGGACTCTTCACGTCGGCGACATGTACTTCGCCGACGTCGTGGGGGCGCGCGGCGCGGGGCTGCCGGCGGTGCTCCTCGACCCCTACGACGACTGGGTAGACGTCGATTGCATGCGGCTCCCGACTGTGAGCTCGGTGCGAGACCTGCTCAGATCCGCGCGAACATCGAACGGACGTTGAGTTGAAGCAGTCGATCGCCATCGGCCTAGTCGGCGACTACGACGCCGCGGTGACCGCTCATCGCGCGATCCCCCCGGCGCTGGCGCTGGCCGCGAACACGTTGGGTCTTGGGGTGACCCACGAATGGCTCGCCACCGAGACGATCACGGGGGCCGCTCGCGTCACGGGCTTCGACGGCTTGTGGTGCGTGCCCGGCAGCCCTTACCGCAGCATGGATGGCGCCCTGCTCGCGATCCGGCACGCGCGCGAGCGAGGCATTCCCTTTCTCGGCACCTGCGGGGGATTCCAGCACGCGGTGATCGAGTACGCGCGCAATGTGCTGCACTGGGCGGACGCCGAGCACGCCGAGAACGCGCCCAACGCCGCGCGCACGGTCATCTCGCTGCTCGAATGCTCGCTGATCGAAGTGAGCGGTCCTCTGCGGTTGCTGGCCGGCACGCGCATCGCGGCCGCCTACGGCAGCGACCGCGCGATCGAGGAGTACCACTGCAGTTACGGGCTCAATCCCGAGTTCCAGACGGCGCTGGTGGGTGGGCCGCTGCGCGCGGCCGCGACCGACGACGCCGGCGAGGTGAGGGCGGTCGAGCTCGACGGCCACCCGTTCTTCGTCGCCATGCTGTGCCAGCCGGAGCGGGCGGCGCTGCGTGGTCTGGTGCCGCCGTTGGTCGGCGCGTTCGTCGCGGCTTGCGGCAGAGGGGCGAGCGAAAGCCGCGGGGCCGACGGTCTCGAGGCTGCAACCAAATGAGGGCTCGAGCGTTGTATCGGCAGGCATCTGGCAACGAACCGACAGGAGGTTCTGGATGCGTGCCCTGGCACCGGCGGGCGTGGTGCTCGCCCTGGTCGCGCTCCTTTGCGGCCCCCTGGTCGCGGGCGTCGAAGCCGAGAAAAACGGTAAACACGCCGCCGCTCTGAACCAGGCGGACTGGCGTCGCGACCTCCAGTACTTCGCGGCCGAGCTACCGAAGCGACACAAGAATCTCTTCCACAGCGTTTCGCGGGCGGAGTTCGATCGCGCCGTAGCCGAGCTCGACGCCGCGATCCCGTCGCTCGAAGACCATCAGATCGCAGTTGGCATGATGCGGATCGCGGCCAGTGTGGGGGACGGGCACACCGGCGTCCACGTCCCAAAAGAATTCAAGCGGTACCCGCTCATTCTCTATTGGTTCGAGCGCGATCTGCGCGTGATCGCCGTCCCCGCCGGCAATGCCCCTCAAAGCCACCTCGGCGCGCGGCTGGTCGCGATCGGCGGCCTGGACATCGCCGAGGTGCAGGCGCGGGTACGCGGCTGCTTCCCCTCGGCCGAGAACGAGAACGAGTGGTACGTGATGAGCACCAGCCCGTCGTTCATCGTTCGCCCGGAGATCCTGCACGCGTTGAAAGTCGTGCCCGACCTGGGAGCCGCGACCTTCACCTTCGAGGACGATCAGGGCAAGCGGTTCGACGTGGAGCTCGTACCGATCGCCGGCGAAGGCGGCGCTTCGCGGCAGTGGACCAGACCGTCCGCCTCCGAGCCGCTCTCCCGGCAGCGACCGGGCGAGCGGTTCTGGTTCACCGATCTGCCCGAGTCGCAAACGGTGTACGTGAGCTTCAGGGGCTACGAGTCGCTGGGCGAGAACGCGCGCAAGCTCTTCGAGTTCCTCGACGCCAACCCGACGCGACGGGTGGTGATCGACCTGCGCCAGAACGGGGGCGGCGACTTCTTCGAGGGACGCAGGCATTTGATCCGGCCGCTGCAGGATCGGCCGGCGATCAATCAGCAAGGGCGCCTGTTCGTCCTCGTCGGGCGGCAGACCTTCTCCGCCGCGATGGTCAACGCCATCGACTTCCGCAAGGAGACCAACGCGACCCTGGTCGGCGAGCCGATCGGAGAGAGGCCCAACAGCTACTCGGAGAACGACGAGATGACGCTGCCCAACTCGCGCCTGGTCGTTTCCTATTCGACCCGCTACTACGAGTTCCTCGAGCAGGACGTACCCGCCGTCCTGCCAGACCAGCGAATCGATCCGAGCTGGGACGTCTACAAGTCGGGAGGCGACCCGGTCATGGACTGGATCCTGTCCGACGCGTCGCGCTGACCGCGCGCCGTTCTATCAGCGCCCGGCCTGACGCGCGGAGCCCGCCAGCGGTTCGGGTGCGCCTTCCTTCTTGGTGCGCTCGTCGTGGCGTGCTTTGGCCTGCATCAAGCTCGGGATCACGGTGTCGAGATCGCGCAGCGTCCAGTGGCCGTCCTTGGTGAACGACTTGATGACCGCGGGCTGCTGCATGATGCCGACCCAGCCCTGCATCACGTCCCAGATCTGCGAGTTCATGCCCTGGCCGGCCTCGGAGCAGAGCCAGGTGACGACCGGGGCGATCTGGCGCGGGCTCTGATCGGGAGCGTCGACGTCGACCTTGGCGCCGCGCGCCTCGCGCAGCGCGATCGTCATGCGGGTCGAGGCGCCCGGCGAGATGGTGTTGACGGTGCAGCCGTACTTGGCGAGCTCGAGCGCGAGCACGCGCATGAAGCCGGCGATGCCGGCCTTGGCGGCGCCGTAGTTGGCCTGGCCGAAGTTGCCGTAGAGGCCCGACACCGACGAGAAGCAGATGATGCGGCAGTTCTGGCGATTGGTGTCGCGGATGTACTGCGCGAAGGGCCGCGAGCAGTTGTAGTGGCCCTTGAGATGGACGTCGATGACCGCGTCCCAGTCTTCCTCCTCCAGCTTGAAGATGGTGCGGTCGCGCAGGATCCCGGCGTTGTTGACCAGGATGTCGCAGGCGCCGAAGCTCTCGATCGCGGTGCCGAAGATGGCCTTGCCACCGGCGGTGGTGGCGACGCTGTCGTAGCTCGCGACCGCCTGGCCGCCTGCGCTGCGGATCGCGGCCGCCACCTCGTCGGCGACGCGCGAGGCGCCGGTGCCGTCGGTCTCGCCGCCGAGGTCGTTGACCACGACCTTGGCTCCCTCGCGGCCGAACATGAGCGCGGTCTCGCGCCCGATTCCCCGGCCCGAGCCGGTGACGATCGCTACTTTGCCGTCGAGCACGCCCATGTGAATCCTCCCGATTGTGGTCGCCGCACCGTTAGTCGGAGCTCTCGGCTGAGCCCTGGAGCGCTGCCAAAGCCGCCTTGCGCGCGGCCTCGAACTCGTCGCCCGGCTTCCAGGCCGGGAGCGCATCGGCCTCCGCGATCATCAGCCCGCAGTAGAACGCCAGCCGCGCGTCCTCGACCATGCCGTCGTAGTTCCACGACTCGTCGAACTCGTCCGATGCCTGGTGGTAGTTCTCCCGCGTGTAGAGCTCGGCCTGCTCGCGGCCCCACTCCGCGGGACGTCCGATGTAGGTGATGCCGGGCTTGAGGTAGAACGCCGGCACGCCGATCTTCGAGAAGTTGAACTGATCGGATCGGTAGAAGTAGCCACGATCGGGGAATTCGTCGCCCTTGACCGTCCGGCCCTGCCAGGCAGCTACCGACTCGACCACGGCGTCGAGATCGGACTTGCCGTAGCCGATGAAGCCCAAGTCGGTGGCGCGGCCGAGCACGTTGGCGCCGTCCACGTTGATGTTGGCGGCAATCCGGCCGGGCGCGATGGTGGGGTGCTGCGCGTAGTACTGCGATCCGAGCAGGCCCTGCTCCTCGGCGCCGACCAGCGCCACCACGATCGAGCGGCGCGGCGGCTTGGGCAGCGCCTTGAACGCCTTGGCGACGGCGACCACCAGCGCCACGCCGGTCGCGTTGTCGCGGGCTCCGTTGTAGATGGTGTCGCCGGTCGAGTCGGCGGCGCCGATGCCGAGGTGATCGTGATGCGCGGTGTAGATGACCGCCTCGTTGCGCAGCAGCGGGTCGCGGCCGGGAACGATGCCGATCACGTTCGCGGTGCTGGTGCTGCGCAGCTTGCTGTGGAGATGCAGCGAGGTGGTGACGCCCAGCGATACCGGGCGAAAATCGCGCGACTGGGCGCCCTGCACCAGCTCGGCCAGGTCGAGACCGGCGAGGCTCATCAGCTTGCGCGCCGCGGCCTCGGTGACCCAGCTGCGGACCTCGAGCCTCGGTTCGCCCTGGTGGGGCAGCTCGAACTGCTCGCCGGTCCAGGAGGTCTGGACCACCTGCCACGGATAGCCCGCCGAGTCGTCGGTGTGGATGAGGATCGCTCCGGCCGCTCCCTGGGCGGCGGCGCTCTCGTACTTGTAGGTCCAGCGACCGTAGTAGAGGCGGGTCTCGCCGGCGAACAGCTCGGGATCCCAGTCGGGATCGTTGTTGAGCATCACCAGGACCTTGCCGCGCAGGTCGGCGCCCTTGTAGTCGTCCCAGCGATACTCCGGGGCTTGGATGCCGTAGCCGACGAACACCAGCTCGGCGCGATCGAGGCCGACCTCGTCGCGCTGGGCGCCCGCGACCGCGACGAAGTCCTGCTTGAACTCGAGCGAGGTCGAGCCGCTGCGGTCGGGCGCGGTGAACGACCAGGCGAGGGGGACTTCGCCGGAGATACCGACGATCTCGAACGGCTGCAGCCAGGACTGCGAGGGGCCGCCTGGCTCGAGCCCGCCCTCGCGCAGGACGGCCGAGAGATAGGCGCGCGATCGCTCGTCTCCGACGCTGCCGGGGCCGCGCCCTTCCATCACGTCGTCGGAGAGAGTGCGCAGCACCAACTCGAGCGCGGAACGATGGATGGTCTGCGCGGCTTTCTCGGCGCCCTCCGGTAGTAGGGGCGGACGGCCGTCGGTCGCCTGCGGTGGGTCAGGAGCGCAGCCGAGCGCCACGATGCCGGCGAGAACGAGGCACAGCGGGAGATGCGAGATGCGGGGTCGGGTCGGCAATCCCGACCAATGTAGCAGAGCCGATCAGCGCTCGGTTGCTGGTCGAGGGTCGACGCTGGGATCGCGATCCGGCAGTTCAACGGCGCCGCCGCCGCGCCTCGGCTCGTCCGGCTCTTCGACCATTTCCGGCTCAGGCCGTTCGACTCGCTCGTCTCCTGAGCGCGCCGCCAGCTCCTCAAAGGTGAGGTCGCCCGCGCGTTCGAGCTCACAGCGCCGTAACTCTTCGAGCAGATCGGCCGCCACCGGCGTGCGAGTCGGGGGAGCGAGCTCGAGGATCTCCCGCACCTTGATTGCCGCGGCGGGCCGCGCCAGTGTCAGGACATGCTGATCGACGCGGTCGCGCAGACCGCGCACATAGCCCTCTCGCTCCAGCACCCTCACGTACGGCCGGAGGATGCGAGGCGGCACCCCCAGCTCCAGGCTCAGGCGAGCGGTGGTGAGCTTCTCGCCGCGGGTGAAGGCAGCGGCGATGCGCACCAGGATCGGCACCAGCAGGCGTGGATCGCTCGGTAACACCAAACGGCGCGCCCAATGCTCGTCCGCGGCGAGGTATTGAACGATGAACGCCAGTCCGACACCGGCGAGGATGATGAGCCAGCTGCCGTAGATCCACAGCAGAAAGAAGGGGATCAAAGCGAGCGCGCCGTAGAGGCTGATCATGCTCACATGGCTGACGTAGTAGCCGAAGATCTCCTGGAACGCGAACCAGGCGAGGCCGCTCCACAGCCCGCCGACGACGGCCGCGCGCCAAGCGACCCAGGTGTTGGGGATGGTGCGAAACGCGAGTGTTAGCACGACGCAGGACACCAGCAACGGGGCGATGTAGGTGAAGGGCGCAGCGAGCCAACCGCCCATGAAGGTGTCCAGGTTCTGGAGCAGTCGATCCTGGAGGACCTGCGCCGCGACCAGGGCGACCGGTCCCAGCGTGAGCAGGATGAAGTAAAGGGGTAGTCGCGACCAGGGCCGCGGATTGTCGGCCTGATAGAGGAGGTTGAAACTGCTCTCGACGGTCCGCACCAGGGAAGTGGCGCCGTAGACGAAGAGCAAGAAGCCGGCAACGCCGAGGCCGGCGAAGCTCACCTTCGACAACGCCTCGAGCACGTCGTCGATGCGCAGGCGCAGAACCTGGCGCGCGTCTGTGAACTCCTGCACCGTGGCGAGGGGCTCGGGACCGGGAGGTCCGACCAGGTCGACGCCGGTCGAGACCAGGCTCTCAGGGACCAGGAACTCGACCAGCATGGTGCGGAGCTGGGCTCCGGCGTCCTCCAAGCCGCGCACCGAGTGCAGGACGATGAGGACGAGGACGAGAAGCGGCAGCAGGCTGAACAGAGTCTCGAACGCGAGCGCCGAGGCCATCTGCGAAGCGCGGTCGCGACCGAGCTTGCGGTAGCACGAGACCAGGACGTGGACCGTCAGCACCCCGGCGCGTGAGAGCGGGCTCCATTCCTCGCTGGGTCGATCGATGACGCTGCGCGCCCGGGTCCGCAGTCGCGGTAGGAGCGCGCCGAGCGATCTCACACCACTCCTTCGCGTTGAAGCCCGGCGATGGCGTCGTCGTCGTAGCCGAGCTCGCGCAGGATGGTGGCGGTGTCGGCACCGCGTTCGGGGGTCGCACCGCGCATGCGCTGCGGCGTGCGGTGGAGGTGGACCGGCTGCCCGACCAGGTTGAGGCGTCCCAGCGTCGGGTGATCGACCGGGGTCGCGATGCCTAGATGAACCACTTGCGGATCCTGCATCGCCTGGTCGATGCGGTTGATCGGACCGCTCGGGATGCCGCGCGCGTTGAGCTCTGCGATCCATTCCGCGCTCGGGCGGCGCTTGGTCAGCTCGCCGATCGCGGCGTTGAGCGACTCGCGGTTGCG
>DATAFT010000074.1:0-1749 GCA_036257295.1 Thermoanaerobaculia bacterium | reverse complement strand
CTCGCCGAGCAACGACCGGGCGCTGGTCGCGATCCCGGAGATGCGGCGATAGACGCCCTCGCAGTACTCGCAGTGCTCGAGGTGCTCGCGCACCGCGTCCACCTCGCGGGTGTCGAGCTCGCCGGTGCGCAGCTCGTCGAGCCGGATCAGGGCGCTCTCACACCGCATGGGACGTCTCCTCGGGTGGGAGCCCACCGGCACCGCCCCCCTCCCCGGCGATTCTTCCCCCCTGGGGTGGAAGATCGCCGGCACCGCCCCCCTCCCCGGCGATTCTTCCCCCCTGCGCGCTCAACACGTCGCGCAGCTGACGCAGCGCGCGAAACACCTTGCCGCGCAGGGATGCCTCGGTCTGCCCGGTGGTGCCGGCGATCTCCCCGTACGACATCTCCTCGATGAACCGCAGCGCCACCAGCTCGCGACTCTCGAGCGGCAGGCTGGCGATCGCGCGATCGAGGCGCTCGAGCTCCTCGCGGTGCTCGATCCGGCACAGGAATGGCACCTGCCAGTCCGGGAAGTAGGAGCGCCCCGAGACGTCGCCGCCGGCGAGGGCGCCTTCGAGCGCTTCGGTCATCGGGCGCTCCAGCTCCTGGCGGCGGCCGCGCCGCTTGTTGTTCGACAGGTTCCGGGTGATGCGGAACAACCATGGTCGCAGCGCCAGGGCCGAACAGCGCTCCGCCGTGTACTGGCTGGTCAAGGCCCGATGGGCGCGCAGGAAGGTGTCCTGCACCACTTCCTGGGCGTCGAGCGTGTTCTGCAGCAGGCGCTGGGCGTAGTTGAACAAGGGCTTCTCGAATCGTTCGACCATGCGCTCGAAGGCGCCTTCCTGCCGGCGATGCACACCGATCGCCAGCTCGTCGTAGGTCGCGTCCACGACCCGCGTCTCGCCGCCTCCGAGCGAGTTCCGCATCACGAGCTTTTTAACACCAGAGGCGGCCGGTTCGTTCGCGCGCCGCGGACGCGCCGACGGTGACGGTGAAGTCGAGCCCTTGACCGACGGGCTCCTCGTCCTGCGCCGGCTCTCGGCTTCACCGGGCCCGCGCTCGTCAACGGGGCCTTGGCCGACGATTGCGTTCGCTGCGACCCCACTTCGATCGGCGACTATCTCGCTGCCCTCGGCTCCTGACGCAAGGGCGCGGAGCCGCGGGGCGAGGCCGCTCGTCACTCCAGATCGCGACGCGGAATCGGCGTGAACAGCCTCCTGAACACGTGGTCGGCGACGGCGCGGCCCTGCTGGATGCCGTCTTCCTTGTCGAACGCCCAGTGGATGCCGAGGTAGATGCGGCTCTGGCCGTTCTCCTCCTCGGGATCGGAGAGGTTCCTGAAGCTGCGCGGGATGCGCGGCCGCGCCACGCCGGTGTTGTCCTTCGTGATGCCATTGAGCTCGTCGGACACGAACGTGAACGCGATCTGGTCGGTCCGATAGAAGCGGCGCAGCGTCTGGAACAGCGCGCCGCCCATGCCGGCGTGGCCCGATGGATACGCCGGGAACGGTGGCGTGAAGTTCGGCCCTTCGAGGTTCGAGGCCGGGGCGCCCAGCGGCGAGAAGAGGACGTCGCCCTCGGTCGCCGCGTTGCCATCACCGTCACCGATAGGCCCGGTGCCGGCGTCGGCCTCGCGGATGCCGGTGACCGGGCGCCAGACCTGGTAGAAGTACTTGGACTCCCAGATCGCCGTCGCCGCGTCGGCCATCGCCACGTTGACCAGGGCCAGCAGCCGCGCCAGCTCGATCGCGTTCGATCGCATCTTCTC
>DATAFT010000572.1:0-2916 GCA_036257295.1 Thermoanaerobaculia bacterium | reverse complement strand
GACGTGGGTCGACGAGCCCGCCGCCGTAGCGGCCGGCTCCCGCATAGGCAACACCATCGGCTTCTCGACCAGCGCCCGCGATGCGGCGCGCTTCGGGCTCATGATCCTCGCCGGCGGCTGTTGGAAGAACGAGGACGTGCTAGGCGATCCGCGCTACCTGGCCGAGGCGTTCGCCTCGTCGCAGTCGCACAACCCGTCCTACGGTCTGCTGTGGTGGCTCAATGGCAAGGCGAAGAGCCCGCAGGGCGGCAAGATCGCCGACGGGCCGATGATCCCGACCGCCCCCTCCGACCTGGTGGCCGCGCAGGGCGCGCTCGGGCGCAAGGTCTACGTGGTGCCGAGCCTCGACCTGGTGGTCACGCGGCTCGGCGACGAGCCGGCGAAGGACTTCAACTTCGGGCTGTGGCGGCTACTGAGCGCCGCCGCTCCGAAGCGATAGTCCGCTGCCTCGAGAATGCGACCCCCCCTGCTCCGCGGCCGGAGCGAAGCAGATCAAAGTCTGCGGGCGCGGTTCTAACCCTGCGCGAACGACCCTTTCGCGGCCGGCTGGACGCGATAGACGCGAGCGGCGGTGTCGTGGAACAGGGCGGCCTTTTCGCTGGGCGATGCTCCGCTGGCCACGCGCTTGAACGCGTTCCACAGCGTGGAATAGGAGCAGCTCACCCGGTCGACCGGGAAATTGCTCTCGAACATGCAGCGATTGGGACCGAACAGCTCGATGCAGGTCTCGTGGTACGGGCGCTGTGAGGCGGCGAGCTGCTCGGAGCTCGGCGGCGTCTCGAGCTTGTGCCAGCCGAAGCCGTTGACCGGCATCGCGATGCCGCCCAGCTTGACCACCACGTTGGGGCTTGCGGCGACGGCCTGGACTCCGCGCTTCCACTCGCGGAACACCTCGGCGTGCCTTCCCTCGTAGGGCCCGATCCCGAGCGGACCGCCAACGTGATCGAGGATGATCGTCGTTTCGGGGAACGCGCGCGCGAGGTCGGCGAGGTCGGCGAGCTGCGGATGGTACTGCCAGGAATCGAACACCAATCCGTAGCGCGACAGGCGCGCGAAGCCCTCGCGGAACTTCGAGTCGAGCAACAGATGCTCCGGCGGATTGGTGTGCGAGTTGCGGATGTCGGGGCTCGCGTGCCAGCCCGACGCGTGGCGGATCCCGCGAAAGCGCGGGCTGGCGGCAAGGTGCGCTTCGAGCACCTGATCGACCGCCGCACCCAGCGTGAGGTCGGCGTAGCTGACGATTCCGGCGGCGACGCGCGGCGTACCAGCGCCGCGGCGCTCGGCCTCGCCCGCGATGCGCTCGACGAAATCAGTCTCGCCCACCGGCCGCAACGCCTCGGGTCCGGTGCTTCGATACTCGGACATGCACTCGACGAACACGGTCGAGGTCACATTGTGGCCCTGCCCGAGATCGGAGAGCAGCTGGTCCAGTACGTAGCGCGATCCGTCGCGGTCCCACAGATGATGATGCGGGTCGCAGATCGGAAGCGCGGGGTCGATCGCCGCTTCGCGCGCCGGCTGGGGGCGGGTCATCGGGTCGGTCATGCCACCGCGCTCCTTTGCTTCGTTTCGGTCGCCGGCTGAGCGCGGCGGGACCAGCGCTCGCCCAGATCCAGCAGCTCGTCCGCTTCTTCCGGCGCCACACCGGCTGCCTCGCGCAGCTCGCTGTAGGACTCGCGCAGACATTCGGCGAGGCGCTCGACGTCCGGAATCTGCTTGGCGTCGACCAGCATGCCGAACGTCATCCGCCGCTCGTAACTCAGGATCGACACGAACAGGCCGAGGTTGTTGGAGACGATACCGAGCGGCAGGAACGCGAGTAGCCGGCGTCCGCCCAGATAGAGCGGGATCTGCGGCCCGGGCACGTTGGTCGACACCGTGTTGTAGAGCGGCTGCGGCACCGAGAACGACGCGGCGAAGGCCTGCATCGCGGGAGGAACCAAGTCGGCGAAACGAGTGAAGCCGTGCAGCGACTCCGCCGCGCGCGCCTCCTTGAGCGCCTCCATCGCGCCACGCTCGGCGCGGAACCGCTCGAGCGGATCCTCGATGCCGACGAAGAGCGGAGCGGTGAGCGCCGACACCTGGTTGCCGAGCTGGCCGCGCTGGTCGGTCGGGCGCATGCTGACCGGACACATCGCACGCAACTCGACCTTGGAGGTCGAGAACTTCTTGGCGCGCAGATAGCGTCCGAGCCCGCCGGCGAGGGTGGCGAGCACCAGATCGTTGACGGTGCCGCCGAGCGCGCCCTTGACGGCGCGCACCTCGCTCCACGAGAGCTCGACCCAGGCGTAGTCGAGCTCGCCGGACACCGGGCGGTTCCACGGCGTCGCTGCCATCGGCCGCATCATCGTCGGCGCGGTCGCTCGCAGCATGCGCGAGAGACCGGTGGCGCGCGCCGCCATGCCGTCCGGACGCATGAAGTCGAAGAAGCTCTCGGTCATGCTCCGCGTGGTCTGCGTCAGCGTCTGCTCGACCGCCTGCTGGAGCAGCGTGAGCTGATCGGGGATCGGCGGCGGCTGCCACTTCTCGGCGGGCGGCGCCGGCGGCTCGGCATCGGGTCGGAAGTCGTGGAGCGCCATCGTGAGGTCGATGCCCGAGACGCCGTCGACCATCGCGTGGTGCACCTTCCACACCACCGCGGTGTGATCGTCGGGCAGACCGTGAAGGATGATCAGCTTCCACAGCGGGTGGCGGCGATCGAGCATGCCGGAGTAGGCGCGCGCCGCCGCGCGCGCGAGCGCGCGATCATCGACCGGAGGCTCGAGCTCGACCTCTTCGACGTGGTTCTTGATGTCGAAGTCGGGATCGGGCATCCACATCGGCGTCGAGGCGTTCCACGGCGGGAAGACGGCGCGCTCGCGATAACGCGGCACCAGGTGGAGCCGATCGAGCAGGATGCGCTCGAGCAGCTCGCGC
>DATAFT010000564.1:0-3229 GCA_036257295.1 Thermoanaerobaculia bacterium | reverse complement strand
CTGGTGCCGACCGCGAGCATCGGCTCGAGCCTGGGCTACATCGTGATGATCGCCGGCCTCTTCATGGGCCTGATGAAGGTGTTCCTGATCGGCGCGGTGATGTTCTCGATGGTGCTGCTGTTCCAGGTCGTCACCCTGCCGGTCGAGTTCGACGCCTCGGCGCGGGCCAAGAAGCTCGCGTTCGCCAACGGTCTGGTGCTCGACAGCGAGCGCCAGGGCATGGCCAAGGTGCTCAACGCCGCCGCGCTCACCTACGTCGCGGCCGCTGTCTCCACCTTGATGACTCTGCTCTACTTTCTGATGCGAGCCGGCCTGCTCGGCGGGCGCCGCGACTGACGAGAGTCACCTCGGCGGGCCCTACACGGGCTCGCCGAGAAACCCGACCACGATCGCCTTCTTCTCCGCCAGCTTCTCGGGCGTATCGGCCTCGGCTACCAGCCGGAGCAGCGGCTCGGTGTTCGACGGCCGCACGTTGAACCACCAGTCCGGGTACTGGACCGTGATCCCGTCGAGGTAGTCGATCTTCCCGTCGGCAAAGCGGCGCGCCAGCTGGGCCATCGCGCCCGCCTTGTCCTCGACCTCGAAGTTGATCTCCGGCGTCTTCGCATAGCGCAGCAACGGCGCGGCGAGCTCGGACATGCTGCGGCCGGTCGAGCGCAGCAGGTTGAGGATCTCGAACACCGCCGCCAGCGAGCAGTCGGCGTGGTAGTTGTCGCGGAAGTAGTAGTGACCGGCGAGCTCGCCTCCGAAGATGCCGTGGTGCTCGCGCAGCGTCGCCTTGATGAAGGAGTGACCGACGCGCTCGCGCACCGGGATGCCGCGGTGCGCGGTGATGTACTCGGGCACCGCCCGCGACGACCGTAAGTCGTAGACGACGGTCTTGCCCGGCTCGCGATCGAGCAGCTCGCCGGCGATGAGAGCGGTGGCGATGTCGCTGCCGACCGGCTCGCCGCGCTCGTCGACGAACGCGGCGCGGTCGGCGTCGCCGTCGAAGGCGACCCCGAGGTCGGCGCCGGTCTCACGCACGCGCCGGCACAACGCCTCGAGGTTCTCGAGCTTGAGTGGATTCGGCTCGTGGTTGGGGAAGGTGCCGTCGAGCTCGAAGTAGAGGAGATCGAGGTCGACGCCAGCCTCCTCGAGGATCGGCTGATAGAGGCAGCCCATCCCGTTGGCGGCGTCGACCACCACCTTGCGACGCTTGGCGCCGGCCGGACCCGGACGCAGGAAGCGGAGCACGTGCTCGCGATAGGCGGGCATCACGTCCGTGTCGCTGGCTCGGCCGGGCGCCGCGGCGCGTGTCGCGACGCCGCTGGCGACGCTGCGCTCGAGCTCGGGAATGCCGCGATCGCCCGACACCGGCCGCGCGTCGCGACGGCTGAACTTGAAGCCGTTGTAGCGCGGCGGATTGTGGCTCGCCGTCACCTGCACGCCACCCGCGGCGCCCAGATGCCCGACTGCGAAGTAGCTCATGGGTGTGGTGACGAGGCCGACCCTGACCACGTCGAGGCCGGCCTCGAGCAGGCCTTCGACCAGCGCGCGCTCGAGCGGCACGCTGGAGGGCCGCATGTCGCGTCCGACCACGATGGTCTTGCCGCCGTCGAGATCGCTCGAATCGAGCACGACCGGAAACGCGAGGCCGATCGCCTTCGCTTTCGCCTCGTCGATCTCGGTGGGGTAGACGCCGCGGACGTCGTAGGCCTTGAAGATTCCCCCCACGTCACACCCTCTCGATCGCGAGCTCGAATTTGTGTCCCTCGACGTCGCCGGCCTCGAAGCCGGCGCTGCCGTTCTCGGCGGCTCGGAGATCGATAGCGAGCGTCTCGCCGGCGATCCAGTCGCGGTGACGGTCGATCGCCTGCTCGAGCTCGGCGCCGGCCCGGTAGCGGACACGGATGCGATCGGCGTAGTCGAGATCGCGGTCCTTGCGGGCGCGCTGGATGCGATGGATGACCTCGCGCGCGAGGCCCTCGTCGATCAGATCCGGCGTCAGCTCCGCATCGAGCGCGACCAGCAGCTCGCGATCGCCCTGGATCGCCATGCCGGCGCGCTCGATCAGCCGCACCTCGACCTCCTCCGGCCCGAGTGTCGTGCGCTCGCCGTCGAGCTCGATCGCGACTGCGCCGCTCGCTTCGAGCTGCTCCGCCAGCAGATCGCCGTCGGCGGCCGCGAGCGCCGCCTTCACCGCCGGCATACGCTTGCCGAAGCGCGGACCCAGCTTGGGGAAGACCGGCAGCACGTCGTGGTGGACGTACTCGGCGCGTCGCTCGGCGAAGCGGACCTCGCGCACGTTGAGCTCGTCGCGCACCAGGTCGAGGTAGGGGTCGACCCTGGCCGCGAGCCCGCGGTCCGAAGCCACCACGGTGACGCTCTCGAGCGGCTGGCGCGTCCGCAGGCCGTGCGCGTTGCGCGCCGCGTGGCCGAAGCGTACGACGCGCTGCACCAGGCCCATGCTCTGTTCCAGCGCGGGCTCCTCGCGCCCCTGGGCCGGCGCCGGCCAGTCCTCGAGATGGACGCTCGCCATGGCACCGGCGTCGAGGCTGCGCACCAGGTTGCCATGCAGCATCTCGGCGACGAATGGCGTGAACGGCGCCAGCAGGCGCGCCAGCGTCACCAGCACCTCGTACAGGGCCTGGTAGGCGCTCTCCTTGTCGGTTGCGTGCTCCGCACCGGCGCCTCCGGCCATTGTGTTTACCATGGCCTCCGGCGCCGATGACTCAGGCGCCGAGGACGGCGCAGCCGCCCAGAACCGATCGCGACTGCGGCGGATGTACCAGTTGGTGAGGTCGTCGACGAACGCGGCGATCGCGCGTGAAGCATCGGTGATCCGATAGTCGTCGAGGGCGGCGGTGGTGTCCCTCACCACGGTGGCGAGGCGCAGCAGGATCCACCGATCGAGCGCCGGCCGGTCGGCGAACGCCGGCTCCGGGCGGCCAGGACGCCACCCGTCCAGATTGGCGTAGATCGAAAAGAACGAGAGCGCGTTCCAGAGCGGCAGCAGGAAGCTCTGCGCCGCGTCGCGCACCAAGCGTGCCGAGAAGCGCGCCGGCTGCTCCGGGTTGTTGACGCAGAAATACCAGCGCAGCGCGTCGGCGCCCGACTCCGCGATCACCGCCATCGGATCGACCACGTTGCCGATCCGCTTCGACATCTTGCGCCCGGACTCGTCGTTGACGTGCCCCAGCACGATGCAGTGCCGGAAGGCGAGGTCGTCGAACAGCAGGGTCGCGAT
>DATAFT010000554.1:0-6262 GCA_036257295.1 Thermoanaerobaculia bacterium | reverse complement strand
TACACCATCGGCACCGGTACTGCGTTTCCGCCGTGGGACGTCGGGCCGCGGCGGGGCATCAACTACGAGCTGGTCACCGCGATATGCGCGGCGAACTCGGCGATGCGGTGTCGCATCCAGGTGCGTCCCAACGCCGACTGCGTTGCGAGCGACGACGCAGGCAACCTCGTCATCGGGGCCGGTCTCGCCACCGGCAGCCTCGATGCCTGCGTCGGCTGGTTCAACACAGCGGAGCGCGAGCAGCTTGGCGCGGAGTTCACTCACCCGCACAGCTTCGGCCCGACGCCGCAGCTGATCGCGGTCGATGGCGGCGGCTTCGGGCGCCTCGAGGACGGTGACAGTCTCGGCGGTGCGCTGGTGGGCTTCATCGAGGGCTTCTTCACCGATCCGACCTGCCTCGCGCGCCATCACGACGACTTCGAGTCGCGGGTCTTCGAAGCGAGCGACGCCGGGCGCGCCGACATGGTCGCGGCGCTGCTCGACGGCTCGGTCGACCTCCTGTTCTGGGACAGCGTCGGGACGGTGCCCACCGGCACTCATGTGGTGGGCGTGCCGATCCAGGATTGCGGGCCGCTGCTCTCGACCATCGTGTTCCCACCGAACACGGGCGGCCGGCGGAAGGCCGACGATTTGCGCCGTGACTACAACTGCGGCCTGGCCCTGATTCGCGCCAATGGCGTGATGGCCGAGATCTGCGCTCGATCGAAGTATCCCGGTGGCGATCCGCAGTGCATCCTCGAAGGACCGCCGCCGACGGTTCAATGTCTGGCCGACAATCCAACGGCACCACGGTGAGCGCGACCACGACGTCTCGCTCGATCGTGTTCCTCTTGATGTTCGCCTTGGCCGCCGGCGCCAGCGCGCAGCGACGGCTCTACACCGTCGGCATCGGCTTTCCGTTCCCCCCGTGGGACGTGGGGCCCGCGCGCGGTGTGAACTACGATCTGCTCACCGCGATCTGCGCCGCGAATACCGCGATGCGCTGCCGCATCCAGGTGCGTCCGTACAGCGACTGCGTCGGGAGCGACGCGGAGGGACGTCCGATCATCGGACCGGGATTGACCTCCGGCAGTCTCGACGGCTGCATCGGCTGGCTCGACACGGCGGAGCGCGCGCAGCTCGGCGGTGAGTTCGCCGATCCTTACAGCTTCGGTCCCACTCCGCAGCTCATTGCCGCCGACGGCGGCGGTTTCGGACGACTCGACGACGGAGACAGCCTCGGAGGAGCGCTAGTCGGCTTCCTCGCCGGTTTCTTCAACAACCCGACCTGTCTCGCCCGCCATCACGACGACTTCGAGACCGAAGTATTCGAGGGGAGCGAGGCGGGCCGCGCGGCGATGCTCGCCGCGCTCACCGACGGCACCCTGGACCTCGCGTTCTGGGACAGCGTCGAGACGGTGCCGGCCGGCACCCATACCATCTCCGTAGCGAGCGAGTCGCGAGCGAACGAGCCGCTACGCTACGCGCGCGACAGCTTCTTGAGGCTGGTGCGCAAGAGATCCGCGAAGGCGGCGGTGGCGCCCACCTCCTGCATCGCCGCCGCCGCCGCCTTCTCCGCGTCGACCTGGCGGTAGCCGAGGTTGACCAGCGCCGAGACCAGGCCTTCGGCCGGTCCCGCCGCCACCCGCGACGGCTCGCGCCGCAGCTCCTGCATCAGGCGCGAAGCCAGGTCGCGCAGCTCGACCACCATGCGCTCGGACGTCTTCTTGCCGACGCCGGGAATGCGAGTGAGCCGCACCACGTCCGCCGCGGCGAGCGCGTCGAGCAGATCCTCCCAACCCATCCCCGACAAGATCACCTGCGCCAGGCGCGGTCCGATCCCCGAGACGCCGATCAGCGCTTCGAACACGCGCTTCTCGGCCTCGGTGGCGAACCCGTAGAGATCGAGCGCGTCTTCGCGCACGTGAGTGCGGATGAAGAGCTCGACCGGCTCGCCGTCGCGGGCGCGCTCGATCACCGAATACGTGGAGACCGGGATGTGGACGCTGTAGCCGACGCCGGCGACGTCGAGGAGGACGTGATCGGGTGAGCTCTGGAGGACGCGGCCGCGGAGGAAGCCGATCACGCGGCGATCATAAGTCGAGCCGCTGCTCTGGCGATCTAGCCCGTCGCCGCCGGCTGTAGGACGCCGAACGACTCGAGAAGCTGCTGGTTGTAGTGCACCTCGAGCTTCAGGCGGCGCTCCTCGACGATGGAGAGCAGCAGGTTCTCCAGCCGCTGATTCGTGACCTGCTCGCGCAGCTCGTCGCGACGGGTCGCGAGCTCGGTCGAGTCGCCCTTGGTGCGTTCGTCGACCTGGAAGATCACGGCGCCGGTGCGGGTCGCGACCGGGCCGCCCACGCCGCCGGTGTCGAGCGCGAAGACGGCGTCGGACACCGCCGGCTCGCGACCCAGCTCGCCGATCGCCGCCGAGCGATTGAACGAGCCTGAGCTCTTCACCTCGGCGCCCAGCTCGGTCGCGATCTGCTCGAGACTGGCCCCGCCGGCGCGCACCTTGTCCGCGCTCTGGCGCAGCGCGGCGAGCGCGGCCTCCTTCGCCTTCTCGATCTGCACCGCGTCCTTGACCTTCTGCTCGACCTCGGCCAGCTCGGGCAGGCGGGCCTCCTCGATGCTGGCGACGCGGACGACCACCCAACCGCGCGCCACCTGGAGCGGCTCCGAGATCTTGCCGCGCTCGAGCTCGAACGCCTTCGCGGTGAACGCTGTGCCCCGCCCGAAGCCGGCGACGTTGTCATCGCGCGTGAACGGCCCGGCGCTCTCGAACGCGACGCCCTCGCGACCCTGCGCCAGCCCGCGCATTCCTTCGGCGGTGGTGAGCTTGTCTTCCTTGATCTTGTTGCCCAGCTCCTTGGCCACGTTCTCGGCCGCCGCCTGCGACCGATCGTTGAGGAGCCGGCTCTGGATGCGCGGGCGCACCGACTCGAAGTCGGCCACGCCACCTTCGCGGCGATCCATGATCTGGATCAGGTCGAGGCCGGTCTGGTTGAGCAGATCGCTCTCGATCGGCCCCACCAGGTCGCCGGGCTTGCCGGCGAACGCTGCTTCCTCGAGCTGGGGGTTGTAGCGGCCGCGGCCGAAGAAACCGAGCTCACCGCCGCGATCCTTCGTGGTTTCGTCCTGCGAGTACTGGCGGGCAAGGGCGGCGAAGTCTTCGCCGGCGGCAATGCGGCGCTTGAGATCCTCGATCCTTGCCTTGCCTGCCGCCACCGCTTCAGGGCCGTCGGCGGTGAGCAGGATGTGACGCGCGCGCACCTGCTGCTCATCGGTGAACTCGGCGATGTTCGAGTCGTAGTAGGCGCGCAGCTCCGCTTCCTCGAGCTGGATGGTCGAGCGCAGGAGCCTGGGCTCGACGATGAGGTAGTCGACCGAGCGCCGCTCGGGCACGCGGAAATCGGCGCGGTGCGCCTGGAAGTAGGCGTCGAGGTCCGCGGACGTGGGCGCGGCGGCGTCAGTGAAGCGCCCGGCGTCGACCTGCACGTAGCGGATGGCCGCGCGCTCCACCTGATCGCGATACGAGCTCTCGATCTCCTGATCGGTGACATAGAGCGTCTGCGACAGCACGTCCCGCAGCTTCTGCACCAGGAGCTGACCGCGCAGCTCGCGCTCGAAGTCGGCCACGGTGAATCCGTTGGCGCGCAGGGTGCGCTGGTACTCGTCCTGGCCGATGAAAACGCCGTTCTCCTGGAACCCCGGGATCTCGAGGATCTCGGCGCGCAGCTCCTCGGCGCTCACGGCGAGCCCCAGACGCTCGGCCTCGGCCGTGAGGATGTGCTTCGCGATCAGGCCGTCGAGCGCCTGTACCGCGATGCCGAGTTGGCGCCCCAGCTCTGGGGTGTAGTTGGCGCCGTAGATCGCCTGCGCCTGCCGCTCGCTCTGCTGGTACTGCCGGCGGAAGTCGTCGAGCGAGATGGTCTCGCCGCCGACCGTGGCCGCGGTGCTGTCGGTCTGAGCGGTGTTGCGGTAGCCGGCGCCCCCGAAGTCCACGAACACGAGCAGGATGAAGGCGGCGATCACCAGCCACAAGATCCACATCAGACGCTTGAGGTTGTCGCGAAAGGCCTTGAGCATGGGGGTCCGCCCCGGTCACCGGTCGCGGGCGCGTCACTCTACCAATCGCGACGACTCGCCGGCAACCCGCGGCGCGTCCCGGTGACGTATTCTTGGGGCCCGCGCTCCGTCATATAGACTCCGTGCTATATTTCGGCGTTCTCTGCCGGCTGGCAAGCGAGGGCGATTCGCGTGTCGCGTTTCATCCGGGGTACGGCCTGGTACAGCGTCTCGGAGGAGACGCTGCGCGTGCTCATCGGCCTCGCTGTCCTGATCGTCCTCCTCTTCATCGGGTATCGCGCCTACGTGGAGTGGGACGAGTACACGCTCGAGAGCCGCGCCACCGAGACGCTCAACGGCGCGCGCAGCCTGCTCGAGACCCTGCACTCCGAAGACGCCGCGGCGGGTCATCGCGAATACCTCGCGCGCGCGACGTTGAGCCTCGAAGAGGCGCAGGACGCCTGGGACAAGGGCTCGTACCGCAACGCCCTCTACAAGGCCCAGATCAGCCGCGGCCTGCTGCTCGACGTCCTCGACTCGGTGCAGAACCCCGGACGCCGCGGCGAGGCGCGGTTCATCTACGTCGAAGGTGAGGTCGAGTACCGGCGCGGCGAGACCGGCCGCTTCCGGAGCGCCGGCCCGCGCGACGTCCTCTACGAAGGCGACTACGTCCGCTCCACCGAGCAGGGCTCGGCCGAGATCCTGTTCGACGGCGACGGCACACTGTTCACGGTGCGACCGGGCACCATGCTCAAGGTGCAGGCGCGGATGCGGCTCACCGGCCGCGGCGAGCCGGTGCGCATGGAGTACGGCTGGGTCGACCTCGAGACCTCGCGCCGTCCGAGCGGCGTCGAGACCGAGCACGCGGCGATCCGGCTCGAGACCGACTCGGAGGCCACCATCACCTACGAGCAGGCGTCGTCCACCGGACGGTTCGCGGTGGGCAAGGGTACCGCCGAGGTCGCCGCTGCGAAGAGCGGCGAGGTGCGCCGACTGGAGCAGCTCCAGCAGGTGCTCCAGCAAGAGGAGCAGCTGGGCAGGACCACCGGCATGCTCGATGCGCCCGTGGTGATCGCGCCCGGTAACGGCTTCGACCTCAACCTGGACCGCAACCGGGAGCTGATCCTGTCCTGGGAGCAGGTCAAGGACGCCGACGGCTACCAGCTCCAGATCTCGCGCAGCCGCCTGTTCGGCGACGCCGTCGTCGACCGGCGCCGGGTAAAGAGCAGCGCCACCCTGGGCGTCAACGAGGAGGGCAACTACTACTGGCGGGTCGCAGCTTACGGGCCCGACGGCGAGCTCGGCCCGTGGAGCTCGCTGCGCAAGTTCCGGGCCCTGTCCCTGGACGGCATCGGTTGGAAGGACACCGTCGCGCCCCAGCTCCAGCTCGCCAAGATGACGGTCAACGGCAACATCGTCATCATCACCGGCCACACCGAGCCGGGGGTCCGGGTGGAAATCGACGGCCAGCGCACGCCGGTCTCGGCCGACGGCTCCTTCTCCTTGTCGATCACCCCCGAGTCCGAGGGGCTGGTCAACGTCATGGTGTCGGCGGTCGATGCTTCCGGTAACCGAACCGAGGCCAGCCAGAAGGTATTCATCGAGACCATGTGAGGAGTCGGCAAGCGTGTCTGAAACCGGCAACGATCGATGAATTCGGCCCCAAACCATAGGAAGAGCGGCGGTTTCGGGCCGTCGTTCTGACATAGATTAAGGCGATGCCCTCGCTCTTCAGGTTCTTTTCCAACGATTTGGCGATCGATTTGGGCACCGCCAACACGCTGGTGTTCGTGGCCGATCGCGGCATCGTGGTGAGAGAGCCGTCGGTCGTCGTGGTCAACAAGAAGACCAACAAGATCGAGGCGGTTGGTAACGCTGCCAAGGAGATGCTCGGCCGGACGCCGGGCAACATCGAGTCGGTCAAGCCGATGAAGGACGGCGTCATCGCCGACTTCGACATCGCGGAAAAGATGTTGAAGTACTTCATACGGCAGGCACATGGGGGCCGGCGCTTCCCCGCCCGCCCGCGCATCGTGATCGGCGTGCCGTCGGAGATCACCCCGGTCGAGAAGCGGGCCGTGCGCGAGTCGGCGATGAGCGCCGGAGCCTCCGAGGTGTTCCTGGTCGAGCAGGCGATGATGGCCGCGATCGGCGCCGGCCTGCCCGTCACCGAGCCCTCCGGCAACATGGTGGTGGACATCGGCGGCGGCACCAC
>DATAFT010000551.1:0-1892 GCA_036257295.1 Thermoanaerobaculia bacterium | reverse complement strand
CATGCCGGCGGGCTCGAGCCCTTGTGCGCGCTCTACCGACCGCCGGCGCTCTCGGCACTCGAGGCCAATGCCCGGCGCGGCGAGCTCGCCCTGCACAGCCTCGACCAATCGGGCATCGAGGTGTGTCCGCTCGACGCCGACTCGATGGCCGATCTGGGCGATCCGCGCCAGCTCTTCGCCAACGTCAACACGCCCGACGATCTGCGTCGCATCGAGCGAGACACCGCGTCACCTGGGTAGCGGCACGTCCTTGATCTCGAGGTCGACTGACCACTTGTCGCCCGAGAACTCCTGCTCGCCCTCCGTGAAGAAGCGGGCCGACATCTTGCCGCCGGCTGCCGCGAAGCGCTCGATCTTGATCGGTCCGACTGTCGAGAAGCCGGACTTCTCGAGCGCCTGATGGCAGACCTGCGTGCCGAAGATCGAGCCCGACTGGGTCACGTTGATCACCAACGCGTGACCGAGCTTGCCGAACATCGCGTCGAAGTCGGGCTTCTCGACCTTGCTGGCGTCCTTCTCGGTCAGGATCAAAGTGTAGGCGGTCTCGTCCTGCCACTTCTCGTGCGGAATCACGCGCGCGAAGGCGAGCTGGGCCGGCTTGCCGTTGCCGATGTACTTGCCCGACACCATCCCCGCCGCCGCCACCACCTGCGCACCGACTGTCGCGATCACGATCAACAGAGCCATCCGCCGAGGCCAGCACGAAGTCCTGCCAAACATCGCAGCTCCTTTCCTGGAGCGCCGGCGCTTGATCCGCGGCGCGACGCTCTTCGTTCATCTACGAGCCGGGAATCCTAACTCGCGACCGTGGCGCGTTGCGACCCACGGCGCGACTCGCGTAGCTTTGCCCCGCGATGGACAGCGGCCTCGACCTCGGACCGGTTCCCTTCGAGCGGCGCACCGCTTCGGTGCTCGACGTCCTGCTGGTCTTCGCGGGCGCCAACATCGTCACCACCACGCTCGTCACCGGCGGCTCGGTGGGCAATGCGTTCTCGTGGCCGCGCACCGTTCTCGTCATCGTGGTCGGGACCCTGGCCGGCGTCGCCCTGCTCGCGCTGCTCGCCCGCCTCGGCCCCCGCTTCGGTCTGCCCACCATGATCCTGCTGCGACAGCCGTTCGGCGATCGCGGCGCGGAGGCGATCTCGTTTCTCCTCTTGATCACCAACTTCGCCTGGATCGCGCTCAACAACGTGATCGCGGCCAGAGCGCTGGCCGGCATCGTCCCCGGCAGCGCCCGCTCGTGGTCGGTGCTGGTGGGCGCGGTCGCGGTGGTCGTGACTTTGTTCGGGCCGCGCGCGATGGCGATCTTCAACCGCGCCGCCGTTCCGCTCCTGCTCATCGTGGGCATAGCGCTCACGGTCGCGATCGTCGGCGGTCGCAGCGGCAAGCTCGACGGGCCGGGTGACGCCAGCCTCGGTCTCCTCGCCGGGCTCGACGTCGTCATCGGCTACCAGGTGAGCTGGAGCCTGATGTTCGCCGACTACACGCGCTTCCAGCGAGCCGAGAGCGGCGCCGCCACCGCGGTCTTCCTGGGCCTGGCGCTCTCGAGCCTGTGGCTGATCGGTCTCGGCGCGGCCGCCGGCCGCATCGGTGGCGCCAACGATCCGACCGCGATGATCCTCGGCGCCGGACTGCCGATCGCGGCGTTGTTGCTGATGGCACTCTCGACCATCACCACCAACTTCGTGAACCTGTATCTATCGGCGCTCGCCGTGCGGAATCTCTGGCACACGGCGCCGCCGCGACCCACGGTGCTGCTGGTCGGCGCCATCGGCACCCTGTTCGGTCTGCTGTCGCCCAATCTGCTCGATCAGTACGCGGGCTTCATGGGATGGATCGGGACCAGCTTCCTACCCATCGCCGCGATCACGGTGGTGCACTTCTTCGTACTG
>DATAFT010000505.1:0-3597 GCA_036257295.1 Thermoanaerobaculia bacterium | reverse complement strand
TCGTCGAGCGCGAGGCGCGTCACTCGCTCGATCTCGCCGGCGTCGAGGCGCTGGCAGCGAAACGGATAGTCGGGCCAGAGGTCGTCGAGGCCGAGGCCGCGACTCACGATCGGTGGAGTACCGGCGGCCAGCGACTCCATCGGCGGCAAGCCGAAGCCTTCGTAAGTGGACAGGTAAAACGACAGCTCGGCGCCGGCGAGCAGAGAGGGAAGCTCGCGCTCGGGTACCCAGCCGAGATCGATCACGCGGTCGAGGAGGCCGGCGCTCTCGACCCAGTCGTGCAGCATCTCCGGCTGCGGCAACCGATTGGCGCCGGCGATGACGAGATGAAGATCGGGCCGATCGCGCGCGATGGGAGCGAACGCCTCGACCAGGAGATCGACGCGGCGGCGCGGCAGGATCGTGCCCAGGTAGAGGACGTACGGTCCGTCGACGCGCTCGCCGCTCGGGGCTTCGATCTCCCCCGCTCGCCGCGTCGCCGCGAAGACAGCTTCATCGACCGCGAGTGGAAGCACGTCGATGCGCTCCGCCGCCACTCCGTACCGCTGCTCGATCTGGCGCGCCACCGCTCGCGACAGCGTCAGCACACGACTCGCCTGCCGCGCTGCGCGCCGGGCAAGGAGCCGGCGCCGCCAGCGCTCGCGCCAGCCGAACTCCTGGGGCAGGACCTCGAACGAGAGATCGTGGAGTGCCACCAGCGAGGGGCACGGCAATCGCGGCGGCAGGCTGTAGGCGGGCCCCAGGAACGCGTCTAGTCCAGCATCCGCGACCAGGCGAGGCAGCGAGAGCTGTTCCCACAACACCGCCGATCGACCGCTCGCGCCTGCGAACGAGAGTCGGAAGCGAGGATCGGACCACAGCGCGTGCTCGAAGCGAGCGCCCTGGAAGAAGAGATTCACTTCGCCGTCGAAGTCGGTGGCACTGAGACCGGTGAGGAGACCCTCGACGTAGCGCCCGACGCCGGTGCGCTCGCCCTGCATCTCCGACGCCAGTATTCCGAGACGCACGAGCCGAGCATCCCAGGAGGCGCCGCTCCGAGTAAAGTAGTGCCCATCATGTCGACCACGGTGGCCTCCGCGCCTTCGCTCGCCCCGAGTCCCGCGACCGAGCGCGAGCTCGGCGGCATCCTCGTCCCGCGCCGCGGTCAGCACGCGATGGTGCGTGGCGAAGGCTGCTGGATCTGGGACGACGAGGGACGCCAGTATCTCGACCTGACGGCGTCTTACGGGGTGGCGCCGCTCGGCCATGCGCATCCGGCGCTGCTCGCGGCCATCAACGCGCAGGCGGGCAGGCTGATCGCGCTGTCGTCGAACTTCTTCAACGACCGGCGCGCCGAGCTGCTGGCGCTGCTGCGCGCACGGCTGCCCGAGCACTTCGCGCACTTCTTCCTCTGCAACAGCGGCACCGAAGCCAACGAAGCCGCGCTCAAGTTCGCGTTCCTCGCCAACCGGCGCCGCGGCTGGGTGGCCCTCAAGCGCAGCTTCCACGGCCGTACCCTCGGCGCGCTCGCCACCACCTGGAACCCCAGCTTCCGCGAGACGTTCGCTCCCCTGCTCCAGACCGCGACGTTCGTCGATCCCGGGGACCTGGATGGCCTCGACCGCGCGATCGATGGCGAGACCTCGGCCTTCATCGCGGAGGTGATCCAGGGCGAGAGCGGCGTGTGGCCGATCGAGCCGGCCTTCCTACGTCGCGCGCAGGAGCTCTGCCGTGAGCGCGGCGCTCTCTTCATCGTCGACGAGATCCAGACCGGGTTCGGGCGCACCGGCGCCTGGTTCGCGCACCACGAGCTCGGGCTCGAGCCCGACATCATGACGCTGGCCAAGGGAATGGCGGGCGGATTCCCGATCGGCGCGGTGGCGATGTCGGCGCGCGTCGCCGGATCGCTCGAGGCCGGCATGCACGGGACGACCTTCGGCGGCGGACCGCTCCAGTGCGCCGCCGCGATCGCCACCATCGAGACGCTCCACGAGACCGATCTCCCCGGTCAGGCTCGCGTCAAGGGTGACGCGCTGCTCGGCGGGCTGCGGGAAGCGCTGCGCGGCGCCAAAGTGGTGCGCGACGTGCGTGGGCGGGGGTTGATGATCGGCATCGAGCTGCGCCAGAAGGTAGGGCCCTACCTCGATCGCCTGATGCGCGAGCAGGGAGTGGTGGGGCTCCAGGCCGGACCGACCGTACTGCGACTGTTGCCGGCGCTGGTGATCGAGCGCGAGCAGATCGACCGCGCCGTCACCGCCATCGCGGCGGTGCTCTCCGAGTGACGCCGAAGCGCGCCATTCCTCCGCGGCGCGCGCTCCGATTCGAGAGGCGTTGATGGATCGCGAGCTCGCGGTCTCGTTGCTCAGAGGCCTGGTCGAGATTCGTTCGCTCTCGGGCGAGGAGCGCGAAGCGTCGTCCTGGCTCGTCGAGCGGGCGCGCGGAGCCGGCTACGACCGCGCCTTCGTCGACGGCGCCGGCAACGCCGTGGCCGAGCTCGGCGCCGAGACCGCGTCGAACGTCATCGTCCTGCTCGGCCACATCGACACCGTCGCGGGCGTTGTGCCGGTCCGAATCGAGCCGCGCGACGGCCGCGACGTCCTGTATGGCCGCGGATCGGTCGACGCCAAGGGTCCGCTAGCGACCTTCGTCGCCGCCGGCGCGCGCCTCGGTGGCGCGTGGGCGCGAGCCGCTGACGTGCGCGTAGTCGTCGTCGGTGCGGTCGAGGAAGAGGCGGCGTCGAGCAAGGGAGCGCGCTTCATCGCCGAACGCTTCGACGGACGCGCGGAGAAGGTGCCGGTCGCCTGCGTCATCGGCGAGCCGAGCCGGTGGGATCGCGTGACGATCGGCTACAAAGGCCGGCTCCTGATCGACCTCGAGGCGCGCCGCGCGATGACGCACTCGGCGGGCCCGGAGGCCACCGCCGGCACGTCAGCCGTCGCGCTGTGGAACCTCGTCGAGTCGTTCTGCGCTACGTTCAACAATGGCCGCGACAAAGCGTTCGATCAGCTGCTTCCCAGCCTGCGCTCGATCAACACGAAGTCAGACGGCCTCGAGGAGCGCGCCACCGCATCGATCGGACTGCGGCTGCCGCCCGACTTCGATCCGGCGCCGCTGCGCTCCGCCGTCGATCAATGGGCGTCGAGCCCCGGGGGCTGCTCGATCCGTGTCGCGTACCGCGGCTACGAGCCGGCGTGGCGCGGCGATTCACGCAACACGCTGGTGCGCAACTTCCTGGCCGCGATCCGAGCGCAGGGCGATCCCGACGCCAAGCCGTCGTTCGTGGTCAAGACCGGGACCAGCGACATGAATGTGGTCGCCCCCGTCTGGCGTTGTCCGATCCTCGCCTATGGTCCCGGCGACAGCCGGCTCGACCACACGCCGGACGAACATGTGGCGCTCGACGAGTACTGGCGCGCCGTGCTGGTGGTCGAGCGGGCGCTGCTAAGCTTCGCGAGCCAACCTCAGTAGGTTGCCGTTTCGGGTTCGCGGCCTCGCTCGCGACGGATCAGCTCGATGTCACGCATTGTCGTCAGCGCAACTCTGCTGCTAGGCCTGGGGTGTCTGGGTGCCGATCCCGCGCCAGCCCAATCCGCGGTCCGAGCGGGAACCGAGTTCCAG
>DATAFT010000468.1:0-25851 GCA_036257295.1 Thermoanaerobaculia bacterium | reverse complement strand
CGCGGCGCTGGTGAGCGCGATCAACAGCAGGACCGGACCCACCATCGCGACCGAGGTGCGGCCACCTCCGGCGTCGCGAGTGGGGAGCACGGCGAACCCGCCGCGCTCGTAGTCGTCGCGGTAGATCCAAGCGATCGCCATGAAGTGCGGGAGCTGCCACAGGAACACGATCCCGAACAGCACCCACGCCCCGAGCTCGAGTCGACCGCTAGCCGCCGCCCAACCGATCATCGGCGGCAGCGCTCCGGGCACGGCGCCCACCACGGTCGCCCAGGGCGTGCGCTGCTTGAGCGGCGTGTAGAGGAACAGGTAGGAGAGCAACGTGAAGGCGCCGAGCGAAGCGGCCAGCAGGTTCGCGCGCAGCGCCAGATGAATCACGGCGCCGACCGCGGCCACCGCCGACACCGCGATCACCCAACCGCGATCGAGACGGCCGGCGGCGATCGGGCGGCCCGCCGTACGCGCCATGCGCGCGTCCTCGCGGGCCTCGATCGCTTGGTTCCAGGCCGACGCCGCGCTGGCGAGCAGGCCGGAGGCGAGCAGCGTCTCGATCAGGAGCAGCGGCGACAGACGCCCGGGCGCGGCGAGGAAGGCCCCCGCCGCGACCGTCACCAGGACCATGAGCGTGATCCGCGGCTTGGCGAGCTCGAGCACGTCGGTCCACCGCACCACCTGTGCGGCGATCGGTACCGCGCCCGCCTTCATGCCGAGATCCCGCTGCGTCACACCGAGGCTCCGACCCATCGACAGCTAGCCGCCGGCGGCGCCGAAGGCGAAGGAGAGGTCGGCCGCGCCGCCCGCCGTCACCGTCGCCTGACCGGTCTTGGTGCCGAGCGTCTCGTGCCAGGCCTCGACCTCGTAGGAGCCCGCCGGCACCCCGTTGATGGTGAAGCTGCCGTCCTCGCCGGTGACCGCGAAGTAGGGGTGCGGCAGCACCGAGAGGTACGACAGCATCCACGGATGCACGTCGCACTTCACTGCGATCGCCATCTCCGGCTTGTCGAACTTCTTCTCGAGCTCCATGTTCTGGAACGGCTGCGCCTGGTTGAACTCGGTGTTCGCCTTGGCCAGCGCGTGCACGTTGTGGAGCGTGGGATCGCCGTTGACGACCTTGAGCGTCTGCCCGACCGTCATCGCGGCGACGTGCGGGTGGTAGACGCACCCTTCCTGCTTGAGCGTCAGCGGCTCGGCCGGGGCCTTCCCGGTCACGCCAGGGGTCTTGATGTAGACCAGAACGTTGGCCAGCTCACCCGCCGGGCCGGTGATCCGTGTCTGCGACTCGACCGGGGTGGAGTGCAGCCCGGCGCACACCGGGTCGGCGTCCATCTTGACCGGGGTGTCGGGGTCGGCGCCATCAGTGAGGGTCACCGCACCCTTGATCGAGCCGGTCTGCGAGGCGTCGACGGCGGGGGCCGACTCGGCCGCCGGTGCCTTGTCGGCTGCAGGCGCCGCCGCGCGGTCCTCACCACCGCCGCCACCGCATCCAGGCAACGCCGCCACTGCCAGTGCCAGCGCCGGCGCGAAAATCCTCAGGGTCCAGAGCTTCGTCATCACCATCCTCCTTGTTCCAAGGCCAGCACGCCGCGCACGGCGCGGATCATAGGGTCCAAATGTAGTCACGCAGAGCGTTCGAGACGCGGTCGACATCCCCCAGGAACTCGTCGAGCTCCGCCTCCGACGAGAAGTGCTGAAGCATACGCCTCTTGGTTTCACCGTAGGTCGGCATGTCGATCGCGCTCGGCAGCGGCGATGTGATCTTGCCATCGGGCGACATCGGGAAGTTGGTCGGCATCTTGGTGCCCGGGATCCACTTCTGCGGATCCTTGATCCAATCAGGCACCCAGTCGTGCCGCAGCCTGCCCTTGGCCAGCAGCAACGAAGGAGCGAGATCTGCAGTGCCGCCGCCGACCGACTTCAGCGCGTCGGCTCCGGCCGGGTGGCAACGCGCGCACTGGAGCATGGCGAAGACCTCGCCGCCGACCGCGACGCTGGTGCGGTCCGCAGGCGCCGGATCGGACTCGAACGGCGTGGTCGCGTTGAGGCCCTGGAAGTAGCCGATCACCGTGTTCACCTGGTGATCGGTGAACTCGAAGGTGGGCATGCGCACGGTGAGCCACGGCCGCAGGCGCACCTGCGCCGGATCGTGGAGGAAGGAGAACAACCAGTCGGCCTGCGTACGCGCTCCCTGCGACGCCAGGTTGGGCGGCAGGTTGGTGTCGTCCTTCATCGAGGTCTTGATGGCGTGGCCCTTGCCCTCGATCAGGTGGCAGCCCTGACAGTTGTAGCGCGTCACCAGCTTGCGGCCCGCCGCGAGCGCGGGACCGGTGGTGGGGTCCCAGGCCTTGCGCTCCTTGCGCACCGACTCCTTGGTGAAGCCGAGCAGCAGCGTGGTGACCGCGTCGGCCTCGCGGTCGGTCATGCCGAAGTTCGGCATCTTGTAGAGCTCGCTGTAGCTCTTCACCAGCTCCTTGCCATGGTCCCAGATCCGCGGCCGCATCACCTTGGTGCGGATCCAGTCGGGCTTGGTGTGCTCGACCTCGTGCACGTGCCCGAAGTCGAAGAGATGTAACGGTTTGGACGCCTCCTGCGTGAGCTCGACACCGATCGGCTTGGCGTCCTCGAAACCGCCGATGGTGTGGCAGCCGGCGCAACCGTACTTGGCGATCGTCTTCTGGCCGAGAAAGAGCGTCTGCTCCTGCTCGTTCATCTTGGCAACGGCGGCTTCGCTCTGCTCGATGGTCTGGAGCTCCTGCAGGTAGCCCTTGATCAGCTCGGCGCGCGCGGCGGGGTCGACCGGCTGGCGCGCCGGCTTCTCCCACTCGGGCCGGCGGCTGCGCATCAAGAAGCTGGTGAGGTCGGCCGCCTCCTCATCGGTCAGCCGCAGGTTCGGCATCGCGGTGTCGGGCCGGTACTGCTTGGGGTTCTTGAGCCAGGCGAACATCCAGCCCGACTCCACCTTGGACCCGACGCCTTCGAGATTGGGTCCGTGCAAGCGCTCGAGGTTGTCGATGAACTGCTCGCGCGTGGCGCCGGCGTCCATGATGTGGCAGCCGGTGCAGCCCACCGAGTTGAACAACGCTTCACCGCGAGCGGGGTCGCCGGCTGGAGCCGCCGTGTAGGTCGGGTGCTGCGACTTGCTCCACAGGAAGTCGACGACGGACTCGATCTCGGCGCGCTGGAACGCCTTGTTCTGATCGCCCTCGATGTTCTCCTGGAAGAAGAAGTGCGGCATGAAGGTGGTCGGACGGAACTCCCGCGGCGCCTCCACCCACTTGGCCGCCCACCCGTCGTTGGTCTTCGCCGCCACCTTGCGCAGGTCGGGCCCGATCTTCGGCAGGTCGGTGAACGCGGCGTAGTCGATCTCGTGGCAGCCGTAGCAGCCCATCTTGTTGACCAGCTTGCGGCCGGTGTCGACCACGTGCGAGCCAGGGGTCCACACGTTGTCGGCGTGACAGGTGAGGCAGCCGGACTCGTCGAAGCCCGCCGGGTAGATCGGCGTCTCCAGGAACTTCTGCTTCACCCAGCCGTGCTGGTCCGTCCACTCGACCGCCTGCTCCTCGCTCGCTGGCGTGTGACCGGCCCGCGCGAAGTCGGTGGCGCGATCGAGACCGGCGTGGCACACGGTGCAACCGAACTGGTTGTAGGGATGAGGCGAGCCGTCGCTCACGAACAGGTCGGCGCGCGGATGCGTGCGGTACGGCTCGCGCCACTCCTCGCCGTCGTATCCGGCGCGGTTGGCGGCCTGATGGCAGGTCATGCAGCGATCGACGCGATCGGTGGTGGCGAAGTTGATGTCGTGGTAGAGGCCGGGCAGCATCACCTGCTCGATCTTGAGCGACGGCTGCAGGAAGTCCATCAGCGGCGCGTTGAGCGCGAAGTAGGAGAGGTCCTTGTCGAGCGCGGCGAGACGGGTCTCGAGGCCGGTGAGCGCGGCGTTGAGCTCGGCCAGACGCTTGTCGGCGGCATTGTGTGCGCTCTGGCGCTCGGCGAGGGCGGCGCGCTTGGCTTCGCGCTCGGTGTCGAGCTCCTGGACCTCGCGCTGCTGCTCGATCCAGCGCGCGGTCAGCTCGTCGACCTCCTCGGTGCGCTCGGCGATCGCCTTCTCGTCGCCGCCGGCGAGGGTGCGGTCGAACTGGTACTTGAGGGCGTCGAGGGACGACTTGGTCGCGCGCATGCGCGCGTCGGCGGCGAACCGGCGCCGCCCGATCGCCGCGATCTCCTCCTCGATGCCCTTGATCTCGTCCTTGCGCGTCTCGAGGTCGGCCTGCGACTTGTCGATCTCCGCCTGCACCGCGGCGATCTGGGTCTGATCGATCTGCTGGCGCTCGTCCTCGAGCTGTTTCTGCGCGGCGGCGCGGTCGAGATCGCGGAACTCGGCCTGCACCCGCTTCCACGGGCGCGCGTAATCGCGCAGGACCATGAACAACGTGATCGCCAGGAACGCCAGCGACGAGATCGCGAACACGACGTTCATCGACTTGAAGTCGTAGTGGCGGTCCGGTGTCTTGGGTGGGGGAGTGGCTGCCACGATGGTTCCTTGGCTCGAAGTTGGGGGGAGCGGTCGCGAACGCGGCGCGCCGGGCGCCGCCGGATCGTCAGATGTTGAAGAAGAACTCCTGGATGTGGACGAAGTACTTGAGGTTGAACGCCCAGCGCAGGTACATCTTGATCGGCATCATCACCATGATCAGCAGCAGGCTGATGCCGACGTAGTAGCGGGCGGGACCCATCTGGTCGTAGAAGCGCCCAAACCACTTCTTGGTGAATTTGAGCTTGGGCAGGAGCACCGGCAGCACGAACAGATAGCCGACGACGAAGATGATCCCGGGCAGCTCGCGCAACGCCCAGTGCCCCGGATGACCGACGCCGAGGAGACGGATCCAGAAGAAGTCGGCGACGTCGACGTTGATCAGCGGCTCGACTTTGGCCGGGTCCCAGTATTCGTAGGGCCCGAAGAAATTCCAGTTGGGGCCGCGCAGGAAGGTGCCGATGACGATGAGCTGGACCCACAGCACCAGGAAGCCGAAGTTGAAGAGCCAGATCTCGGTCTTGCGCTCCCGGTAGGTGTAGTAACCGTTGCCCTTGGGGTTGGTGTCGATGTACGGGATCGCCATCAGGCCCAGGATGATGAGCCCGGGCAGCAGCACGCCGGCCATCCAGGGATCGAAGTAGACGAGCATCTCCTGAAGACCGAGGAAGTACCACGGCGCCTTCGACGGATTGGGAGCGACCGAGGTGTTGGCGGGCTCTTCCAGCGGCGCGGTGAGTCCGATCGACCACACCACCATCACCACGGTCAGCAGCACCATGCAGATGAACTCGGAGAACACCAGGTCGGGCCAGGTGAAGATGCGGTCCTCCGACTCGGTCTTCTCGAAGGTGGGCTCACCCGACTCGGCGAGCTGGTCGTTCTTCATGGCCTTGTGCATCGACAGCCAGAAGAAGAAGCCGACCAGGAACACCATCATCACGATGGGGACGTTGTCCTCCTTGGTGACGATGAGCCGGAAGTCGGGATTGATCAGCGAGAGCAGGAAGTAGCCGACGCCGACCGCGAGCAGGGCGACGCCGCCCGCCTTCGTCCACAGACGACGCGAGCGCATCGCCAGCAGGAAGAGGACGATCGAAAGCGTGAAAGAGTACTGCGGCGCCGACAGGAAGTTGACGAAGTCCGCGAGGAATTGCATATCAGACCGGCCCCGAGATACCGCCGTCCTTGCGCACCCGCCAGAAGTGGACCGCCATCAGGAACGCCGCCACCAGCGGAATCCCGACACAGTGCAGCACGTAGAACCGCAGCAGCGTGCCGCCGCCGATGACGCGACCGGCGATCAGCGCGAATCGCGCGTCGCTACCCACGTGCACGAGGTGCTGGCCCCCCAGGGAGAGGAGGGCGGCGCCGGGTCCTTCGTGGCCGAGGAACGGCGTCGCGCGCGCCATGTTGGAGCCGACCGTGATGGCCCAGATCGCGAGCTGGTCCCAGGGCAGCAGGTACCCGGTGAAGGAGAGCAGCAGCGTGAGCACCAGCAGGATGACGCCGACGTTCCAGTTGAACTCGCGCGGCGGCTTGTACGACCCGGTCATGAACACGCGGAACATGTGCAGCCAGACCGTGATCACCATCGCATGCGCGCCCCAGCGGTGGAGCTCGCGCATGATGCCGAACGCGGCCGCCTCGCGCAGGTCCACCATGTCGACGTAGGCGTACTCGACGGTGGGCCGGTAGTAGAACATCAGCAGCAGGCCGGTGATGGTCTCCACCAGGAACAGGAAGAACGACGTTCCTCCCATGCACCAGGTGTAGCTCATCCGGATGCCCGACTTCTTGACCTTCACCGGATGGAGGTGGAGGACCACGTTGCCGAGCATCGCGAGGGCGCGTTTGCGGTTGTCGGTGGGGATGCCGACCCGGAAGATCGACTTCCACACCTGCGACTTGGTGGTTCCCTTCTGCAGCTTCTCGAGGATTGCCATTGCTACCTCTTCCGCTAACCGACCGACACGTAGGACGAGGGATCGTCCCACTGCCCCGCTTCGAACAGGAACTTGCGGCCCTTGTCGATGATCAGCTGGCCGTCCTGCGGATCGACCGAGATGGCGGCGCGCTCGAGCGGGCGCGGCGTCGGCCCCTCGAAGTTGATGCCGCTCTTGTAGTAGCCGCTGCCGTGGCAGGGGCACTTGAACTTGTTCTGCTCGGTCAGCCAGTTGGGCGGGCAGCCGAGGTGGGTGCAGATCGCGATCAAGGCGTAGAGCCGGCCTTCCTGGTTCACTATCCAGACGCCGCGCGTCTCCTTGAACCGCTCGTCGACCACGCCGACGGGAAAGTCCTCGGGGCGCCCGACCTTGAAGCGCAGCGGCGGCTCGAACAGGACGTTGGGGAACAGGAAGCGGTTGAACGCGGCCAGGCAACCGCCGATCGCCACGGTGAATCCGACCCAGCCCACCGCCGCCCACGAGAAGAAGCCGCGCCGGGTCACCCCGGCGGCTGCTGGCGCGCTCGCCGGCTGGGTTTTGGCGGGCGCGGGCGCCGGACGCGCCGGGGCGCTGGTCGCGCTGGTGGCGCCGCTCGGCACACTCGAATCTTGCTCGGCCATCAGACTCTTCCTTGTTGGGGCAGTGAACCCGGGCACACCGGGAACCCGCGTATGTAATCGAATCGGTCAGAGGGTGTCAAGGCGGCAGGCCCGACCGCCAACCGATCGGAGATGAGCTGGCGGTGCTCGCCCTGTCGCCCACCAGCGCGCGTCTTGCGCGCCTGGATCGCCGCCTGTCGCACTTTGTAGCTGGGATCATCGGTTGCCAGCCGGTCGAGCACGGCGCCGTCGATCTCGACGTCGAGGGCGATCAGCGCGTTGAGCGCGCTGATCATGGCGTCCTCCTGCTGCTCCGGCGTGATGTCGGGGATCTGCGCCAGCAGACGGCGATCGAGCATCTGCTCGAGCACCGGCGTGCCCGAGCCGTCGCCCTGCCGCGCCAATGCGAGCGCCGCGTTCCAGCGCACGTCCGCGATCGGATCGTCGACCAGCGGACGCAGTGCGTCCGCCGCCGCCGGATCCGCGAACCCGCCCAGCGCGTAGGCCGCGGTCTTGCGGATCCCGGGGTCTTCGTCGTTCAGCGCGGCGGTGAGCGTAGGCATGCCCGCCGGGTCCGCGATAGCGCCCAGCGCCCACAACGAGTAGATGCGCACCTGCGAGTCGTCGTCGGCGGCGCCGGTGACGAGGAGCGGCACCGCCTCGTGATCGCCGACGTGACCGAGCACCAGCGCCAGGTAGCGGCGCACCCAGAGGTCCTGGCTGGTGGTGAAGAGCTTGCGCAGCTCCTCGCCGGCCCTCGGATCCTCGCGCAGCGCCTGCGGGTTCGCGGAGAGGATCTTCGACAGCTCATAGGCTGCCTGCTTGCGCCGATGCGCGAAGAACGAGCGGTTGTCGCGCAGATCGGACAGGTAGTCCTCGACGCTGCGCCGCTCGTAGGCGGCCCAGCCGAAGAGCACGAAGACGCCCACGCACATGATCACCACCAGGAGCGGCACCACGAACAGCCCGACGAAGGTGCGAACACCGCTCGACCTCGGGCGGGGCGACGATTCGGGAGAGCTGGGATCTTCGGACATCTGGTGGCGCCGCGGAGAGCCGGGAGTATGGACCGTCTGCGTCCCGGCGCCACTCAATCCACTACATTACTTGCTTGTGAAAGTTTTCACAAGCTGGAGGGGCGTGGTTTGTACCACGCCCCTCCAGCCGATGCTTTTTGGCGCCGAGGACGGCGCGGGGCGTGGTTTGTACCACGCCCCTCCAGCCGATGCTTTTGGCGCCGAGGCGCATCAGGTAACCCGGCTGTAGTCGTAGGTCTCGTCGTCGGTGGTCGACGTGTCGGCGTAGCTGCCGTGGCGGCCGGAGCGGCTGAGGTCGACGCCGTGACGCGCCAGCACCGACGCCAGGCGCTGGTAGAGACGGGACGGCAGCAGCGCCTCACCGGCGCGGACCGCGTCCTCGAGCACGCCGTGGACGTTGCCGCGCCCGCTCCAGTGACGCTCGACGAACGGACGCAGGTCGCTCGAGAAGACGTGCGACACCAGCGCCGCCGCCAGGACCACGTCGTCGAGGTAGCCGCCCGCTCCGAGCAGGATCTCCGGCAGCAGGTCGGCGGGCAGCAGGAAGTACGCGAGCGCGCCGCCCACCAGCGATCGGCTTCCCGCCGGGACGCCGCGGTCGGTGAACAGGCGCACCAGCAGAACGAAGAGATCGGGAGCTAGCAGCAGCGTGTCGGCGAGCGGCTCGCCCACCTTCCCCGTCAATGGCTCGGCGATGCGACGGCGCAATCGATCGTAGAAACGATCGAGGCGCTGGTCGCCGGTGCTCGGGTAATCCGGCGTGCTCATCGTGCGGTCCTCAGCCGTCGTCGCCAATAGTCGAGCAGATCCGCGAGCGTCGTCTCGAGCGGGATGGTGGGCGCCCACCCGGTGCGCTCGCGGAACTTGGTCGAGTCGCCGATCAAGATCTCGACGTCCGAGGGACGCAGGCGCTGCGGATCGACCTTCACTTCCACCTCGACCTCCGAAAGTGACACCAGTGTATCGAGAAGCTCGCGGATCGATTGCCCTCGCCCCGACGAGATGTTGTACACCTCGCCGGGCTCGGCCCGCGTCGCGGCCAGCACGTAGGCGCGCACGACGTCGCGCACGTCGGTGAAGTCGCGAATCGCTTCCAGGTTGCCGACCCGCAGCACCGGCTCGCTCTGCCCCAGCTCGATCGTCGCCAGCTGCTTGGCGAAGCTCGACATCGCGAACACGTCGCCGCGCCGCGGCCCGGTGTGATTGAAGGCGCGGGTGCGCACGATGCGCATGCCGTAGCTCTGGAAGTACTGGTAGCCCTGGTAGTCCTGCGCCACCTTCGATACGGCGTAGGGCGAGCGCGGGCGCAGCGGGTTGGTCTCGCGGATCGGCACCTCGTCTGGCAGCACCAGTCCGTACTCCTCGCTCGAGCAGGCGATCTGGATCACCGGATCCAGTCGCAGCGCGCGCACCGCCTCGAACAGGTAGGTCTGGCCCAACAGGTTGGTGGTCAGCGTTTCCGCGGGACCGGTCCAGCTCGCCGGCACGAAGCTCTGCGCGGCGAGGTGGAAGATGAGATCGGGCCGCGCCGCTTCGAGCGTGCGCTGGACCGAGATGTAGTCGCGCAGGTCGGTCTCGTAGAGCGTGATGCGGGAGGCGGCGCCCTCCAGGTTGTCCATCGGGCTCCGCCACCGGTACATGCCGGCCACCTGCATCTCCGGATGCCGGTCGAGCAGCAGATCGGCGAGATGCGAGCCGGCGAACCCGGTGACGCCGGTGATGAGGACCTTCATCGACCGCGGCCTGGATCGCCGGACTCCGCTCGGACCGTAGCGATCGCCGGCAGGCATTCGTCGAGCCCCGATCGCCACGGCTCGACCGGCCGGCCGACGATGGTCTCGTAGCGCTCGACGTCGAGCACCGAGTAGGCGGGGCGGCGCGCGGGACGCGGCTTCTCTGGCGAGACCGCCCCTGGCGGGCTCGCCAGTGACCGCTCGGGAGTCGAGCCTTGGCGAGACTCGCCGTAGAACTCCGGGGTGGAGACGGCGGCGATCTCCCGGCCAGGGGCGACCCGGCGCGCGATCTCGACCGCGAAGGCGTGCCAGGACACCGGCCCTTCGTTGCGGTAGTGAACGATGCCGCGCGCGCCGCGCTCCGCCAGCGCGATCAGCGCGCGGGCGAGGAACGGCGCGTAGGTCGGGCAGCCGATCTGATCGTCGACCACGCGCACCGGCGCCGGTCGGGTGAGGAGTCGCACGATGGTGGCGACGAAGCTGGGAGCGCCGGTGCCGAAGAGCCAGCTGGTGCGCACCACGATCGACCGCTCCCACTCGAGCGCCTCCCGCTCGCCCTCGAGCTTCGACTGGCCGTAGACCTGCAGCGGCCCGGTGCGCGACTCCTCGAGGTAGGGCAGGCGAGCGGCGCCGTCGAAGACGAAGTCGGTCGAGACGTGCACCAGCACGGCGGAGGCGGCGCGCGCCGCGGCGGCGAGGTAGCCGACCGCCCTGCCGTTGACCTCGTGCGCCAACGCCTGCTGCTCCTCGCAGTCGTCGACCTTGGTGTACGCGGCGCAGTTGAAGATCACGTCGGGCCGGAACGACCGCACCGCGTCCGTCACCCGCGCGCGGTCGGTGATGTCCGCCGCGGCGTGGTCGAGCCCGAGACGTTCGACGCCGCGACGCTCGAGCTCCCGCACCAGTGGTTGGCCGAGCAGGCCGCCAGAGCCGAAGATCAGCGCGCGCATGCTACGGGCGTGGTGTTTACCACGCCCTCCACATGCTTGCTGTCGGCGCCCCGGACGGCGCGAGTTTCACTGCAGGTCCTCGTGCTCGCCTCCGCCGAAGTCGAGGAAGGTGCCGACGTTCTTCAGTGACAACGAGAAGCGGAACTCGCGGTCCTTCTCCAGGTCGTTCTGCGAGCTGAACTCGCCGTACTCGAGCCGCATCGTGTAGCAGCTGCCGGTGTACTCGACGATGTGGCGCTGGAGCTGGAGGAAGCCGTCGGTGGCGTCGACGTTGGCCGACGCGGTCCAGCGCAGCCGGTCGGGGACCAGCTGCACGTCGCTCGAGACGCGCACCTGGTTGGCCCGCGTCTGGCCGTCGTCGGGGTTGATGCGGGTGGTCCAGCGCACGCCGAACAGGTGGGGCCCGATGCCGAGGCTACCGGAGGTCGAGGTCGACTCGATGCGTCCGAACAGCGTGTTGTAGGCGACCTCCTGGCGCAGGTTGGTGCGCTGGCTCGGATTGAAGCGCAGCAGCAGCGACGGCGGTCCCGCCGAGCTGCTCTTGGTGCCGTCGCGCGAGAGCTGGAGCGGCGTCTCGTCGTCGAAGCTGTACAGCCTGAAGATCTCGAGCGACAGGATTTCGCGGCCGCTCCCTTTCTTCTCGTCGGCGGGCTTGGCCAGCACGCGGTTGATCAGGCTCACCCGCCCCAGGTTGGCGGCGTTGACGACGTCGATCTCGTCGAAGCGCGCGACGCGGTCGCGGTCGTCGTACTCACTGAGGTAGGCGTAGGCGAAGCGCGGCTCGACCACGTGTTTGAACTTGGAGAAGTATTTGCCGCCGCCGGTGTAGATGCGGGAGAGCGACGGGCCGACCACCTCGGTCGACACCCCGGGCAGCACCCGCGTCAAACCCTCGCCGCGAAACACGGTGGTGGGCTCGTCCTGCTCGTCCAGCTCCACGTCGGTAAAGAGGCTGTCCTCCCACCAGGTGATGTCGGCCAGAGCGTCGACCGAGAGCGACAGCCAGGGGAACGCGCGGAACGGCAGCGTCAACTGTGGGAACAGGTGGGCGCGCCCGTAGGTGCTCTCGTAGTCTTCGCGCCGCTTCACGTCCAGGTAATGCAGCGCGCTGCGCATCTGCAGGTAGAGGGGAAGCTCGCCGAGCTGCGTCGAGCGGAGCTGGTACTCGATCTCGGGGAGCTGGCGCAGCTCGACGATGGTGTCTTCCTCGAAGAAGGTCTCGCGCTGGTCGACCAGGATGTTCAACGACTGCCGGCCCCAGTTCTTGGTCAGGAAGCCGTTGGAGTAGAGCTGGCGCTGGCTGTTCTGGCGCGCTTCGCGCTCGAAGTCGAGGAAGTAGTCGAAGTCGGAGACGTCCTCGTAGGTGACGACGCCACGGAACCCGAGAGGCAGATCGTCCGACTCGTGATCGAGCTCGACGTGCCAGCGGTCTTCGTCGAGGTCGGGATCGTCGATCCAGTAGCCCCGGAAAATGCCGGCGGTCCCTTCGCTCGGCTGGTAGCGAATCTCGTTGCCGATGCCGAGGTAGCTCTCGCTGAAGAGATCGACGTTGAGGGTGGTGTCGAAGCTGGGGCCGATGGTCTGGTAGTACGCGAGCCCCAGCGAGCCGCCGCGGCGCGCCGAGTAGCCCGGCTTCGGCACCAGGAACCCTGAGCTGCGCTCCGGCTTCACCGGCCACAGCATGTACGGGAAATAGATCACGGGGACGTTGCGCACGCGCATGCTGGCCCCGTGCGTCCGCGCGTAGCCGTCGACCACGATATTGGTGCGGTGAGCCTTGAAGCTCCACGGCGGCACGTCCTGCGCGCACGAGGTGAAGACGCCGTCGATCACGGTGTAGGTGCGGTCGCCGGTCTTGCGCACCTCCTTGCCGCTGAAGAAGTAGTCGGTGGAAACGAAACCGCGCGCGTCGGTGAGCACGCCGGTCTTGTCGTCGAGGTTGTAGCTCGCGGTCGCGCCGGTGAGCCGGCTCGGACCCTGGTCGACGATGATGTTGCCGGTCGCAGTCACCACCTTGTTGTCGCGGTCGAGCTCGGCGCGGTCGGCGGTGATCTTGACGTCCTGGTAGTAGATCTCTACCTGGCCGATCAGGATGTAGGCCTCGCCCTCCTGCTGCAGCTCCTCGGCGAGCGCGACCGCCTTGCCGCCGCCTGTCTCCTCGTCCTCGAAGGTCACTTCGAAGCGGAGTCGTCCTTCGGGCGCGGTCGCCGGCGCGGTCAGATCGATGGGACTCGGGCTCGGTGGGGCCGGGGCGGGAGTGGTCTCATCGGCGGGAGCGGGCGCATCGGTGGGAGGCGTCGCTGGTGGCTCGGTGGTCGCCGGCGCCTGCGACGGCTCCTCCGGTGTCTGCGGCGGCGCGGGTTGCTGCGCTGGCGGCGGGGGCTCTTGCGCCAACAGTGAGGCGGGGCTGGTCGCGATCGCGAGCAGCAGGGCGGCAGCGAGGAGCGGTGTGGCGGCGACCACGAGGCTCTGGCGAAGAATGCTCGACTGAACTACGGACGCCTGCGCCGTTCTCGGCACCGACAACAACCGCGGCGCGGGCGTGGTAATCACCGCGCCCGGCCGCGCCCTACAATAGACGATGTGAGCGCGATATCGAGAGCATGAGATACCTGGGTGTCGACTTCGGCGAGCGTCGCATCGGCCTCGCGATCTCCGACGACGACGAGCGCATGGCGCTTCCGGTCGACGTCGTGACGCGCTCGAGCGACGCGCAGGCGATCGACGCGGTCCTCGCCGTCGCCGGCCGGGAGAGGGCGGAAGCGATCGTGGTCGGCGAACCGCTGCGGCTCGACGGCAGCGAGGGCGACGCCGCGCGTCGCGCGCGCGGATTCGCAGCCAAGCTGGGTGCTGCCACCGGCCTGCCGATCGTCCTCCATGACGAAGCGCTGACCAGCCACGAAGCCGCGTCGCGGCTGCGCGAGGCCGGTGCCAAGCGCCGCCGCCGTCGCGACGTCATCCACTCGGTGGCGGCGCAGATCCTGCTGCAGGACTGGCTCGACCGGAGGCGCAACTGAAGCGAGCGCGCCGGATCCTGATCGGGGCGCTGCTCACGTCGCTGCCGCTCGCCACCGCGGGCCTGACCGCGCTCTGGGGTTGGCGGACGCTCGCGCGCCCGCACCGCGGCTGGCCGGGCGCCGAGATCACGCTCGACCTACCCAAGGGCCAGGGGGCGCGAGAGATCGTGACGCGGCTCGAGCAGGCGGGCGTGATTCGCAGCGCCGGCCTGGCGCGCCTCTATCTCATCTATCAGCTCCACGATCCTCACCTGCTCGCCGGCGAGTATCGATTCGACCAGCCGGCGTCGACCGCCGAGGTGCTCGATCGAATCGCCCGGGGCGACGTCGCCACGCACCCGGTCACCGTGGTCGAAGGGCTGACGCTCGACGAGATCGCGGCGGCGATCGCTGCCGCCGGTTTCGGCGACCCGCAGCGGCTGCGGGCCGCCATGGCCGACCCCTCACCGATGCGCGATCTCGACCCGGCGGCGGGGGACCTCGAGGGCTACCTGTTTCCCGATACCTATGCGTTCGCCCGCGGCACGACCGAGACCGCCATCGTGGCCGCCATGGTCGAGACCTTTCGCGACGCCGTCGCGGCGGTGGCCGGTCCGTCGCCGCCCGCCGGCGAGGTGCGCCGCCTGGTGACGCTGGCGAGCATCGTCGAGAAGGAGACCGGGCTCGACCGGGAACGCCCCCTGGTGGCTGGGGTCTTCGCCAACCGGCTGCGGCTGGGCATTCCCCTCGGCGCCGACCCCACCATCATCTATGCGCTCAAGAAGGCCGGCACCTGGGACGGCAACGTGCGCCGTGCCGATCTGACCCTGGAGTCGCCCTACAACACCTACCTGGTCGCCGGCCTGCCGCCGGGTCCGATCTGCTCGCCGGGGCTCGCCAGCCTGCGCGCCGCCGCCGCTCCCGCCAGCACCGAGAACCTCTACTTCGTGAGCCGCAACGACGGCTCCCACGTCTTCGCCGCCACCCTGGAGGAGCACAACCGCAACGTCGAGCAGTGGCAGAAGGCCTTCTGGCGGGGGCGCCCGCGCTCGACCCCCACCGACGGCGCCGGCGGGCCCTGATCAGGCCGTCAAGGCGGCCGGGCACCGTACGTTTCGGGGGCGCCAGACGGCAGCGCCGCGCCGGTCAGGCGTGGTAACGTGCCGCGGACTATGCTCCAGGCAGGGAAGGATGGCGGCCCTCCCGCCCTCCGAGAGGTGCGTGCACCGGACCCGCTCCGGGTCCTGATGACCTCTTCCATCGGCAAGCTCGGCATCGTGTTCCGGGACCAGGTGGTGACCCGGATCGTCCTCAACCCCTCGGCCCGCGAGGCCAAGGAGTACCAGTCACTCCACGACGTCGAGCTCACCGAGTTCCTGATGGAGGCGCTCGGCCAGCTTTCGGAGTACTTCGCGGGGGTCCGCGCCGACCCCGCCATCCAGGTGGATCTGCAGGCCAACGACCTCGACGAGTTCTCACGCCGGGTGCTGGCTGAGGTCCAGCGCATCCCGTACGGCAAGACCTGGACCTACAAGAAGCTGGCGGAGGCGGTCGGCAAGCGCGACGCCGGCACCCAGATCCGCAAGATCCTGCTGGCGAACCCGATTCCGGTGCTGGTGCCCTGCCACCGCGTCATCCCCAACAAGGGAGGACCCGGCGCCTGGATCGGCGGCACCCGCAAGAAGGAAAAGCTGCTCCGGATGGAGCGCAAAGGCGCGAGCGCCGCCCCGCCCAAGTCCCCTGAGGACGAGGAGCGCTAGACCCCGGAGCCGCGGTGGAGGGTCACCTCCACCAGCTTCTCTTCACCGGCTTCGACCGTCACCGTCCGTTCGTCGTTCGCGAAGTCGGGATGAACGACCTGGAGCCGGTGCTCGCCCGGTTCGATCAGCAGCGGATCGGTCGCGGTGGAGACGTCGCGCCCGGTACCGACGAAGCGACCGTCGAGATAGACCGAGGCGTCGTCCGGGCGCACGTCGAGCATCAGCTCGGCGCGGTCCGCCCGCTCTCGCTCGCCGCTCGCCGCTGGTGGTCGAGGCTCGGCGGGCGATCGGTAGTCGCCGCCTTCTGGATAGGGAGCTCGCTCGCCGCCGCGTGAGTACCCCTGGTCGGCGAGAGGCTCGGGCCGAGCGGCCACGCCGTGCTCGAGCCGCTGCTCGAGCTCGACCACCTGCCCCGGCGAGACCTGGATCTCCTGCTCGAGGTTGGCGTAACCGTCCTGCACCAGCTGGAGGCGGTGCGTGCCCGCATCGATCCACAGATAGCCGGGGAAGCCGTCGTAGCTACCGGCAATTCCCACGTACCGACCGTCGACGTACACCTCCGCGGTCTTGGGCCTCACCTTGACCGCCACCGCTCCGAGGGCCGCGCGATCGGCGGCGTACGGAGCGTAGCCCTCGCCGTAGGCGACGCTGGGATAACCGTAGTAGGGCGCGTAGCCGTAAGGCCGGTAGTAGCCGTAGTACGGATAGCCGTAGTAGTAGGGGTAACCGTAGCCGTAGTAGTAGGGGTAGTAGTACGGATAGCCGAACCCGAAGCTGAAGCTGTAGTAAGGATAGTAGTGCCCGTAGTACCCGTGGCCGTAGTGGCCGCCGTGGCCATAACCGCCACCGTCGTAGCGGCCGCTGCCGGTCGGACGATGGGGCGCCCCGCCTCCTGATCCCGGCGCGCGATGCGCACCGCCCGACGACGACGGACCGCCACCGCCGGGCGAGACCGAGGGCCCACCCGAGGAGCGGCCCGACATTCCACCACCACCACCACCACCGCCGGACCTCGGCTGCGCGTGTCGCTGCGCCAGCACGGGCGCAGCGAGCAGCGCGCCCGCGAACAGGATCGCCGCGGTCTTGACGGACACCGCCGCGAGTCGAGTGGTTCGCCGTTCGATCGTCGTCATGATGCGTCCCCTTCTGTCGCTCTCACACGCTCCGCCCAACCCCGATGAAGGCCGAGGATGTAGTGACCGCGTAGGACTTCGTCCCACAGCTTCGGAGTCACCACCGGCAATAGTGGAACACGTTGCAATGCTCGGGCCATCAACTCACCGGCTCGCCAGCGCCAACCCAACGGCGCCGGCGGGCCGCTCGGCGTCAGCCCGAGCATCGGACCCAGCTCGGGGTGGCGCTGGTAGAAGACTACCGCGCTGTAGCCCGCCCGTTCCTGGCGCTGGCAGAAACGCCCGAGATCGGTCGGGTGATGATGTCGCACCAGGGCGCCGGGCTCGTAGGTCAGCCGCATCCCCTTGGCCTTGAGGCGGTAAGCCGTCTCGATGTCCTCCCAGGCGGGATACGGGAAGGTCTCGTCGAAAGGCTCCTCGACCAGCAGTCGGCGCGGCAGGCAGAGGTTCGAGGTGTAGAAGAAGTTGAACGGCACGTCGTTCGGATCCTCGATCAGCGCGAATCCGAACTGCGCTCCGTTCTCGTTGATGTGCCGCAGGAAGGGGGTCAGACGCATGCGCGAGTGCCACTCGATGCGTCCGATCACCGCCGTGTCGGCATCGCCGCGACGCTCCAGAGCGTCGTAGAGACGCCCCAACCATCCTGGCGAGGGGACAGTGTCGTCCCCGAGAAAGGCCACCCAGCGACCGCGCGCGACGGCGACACCGGCGTTGCGCGCCGCGGCGGGACCTCGGTTGGCCTGTCGCAGCGAACGCAGCGCGAGATCGTCGGCGGGGCGGGCGGCGAGCCATCGCGGAGTGTCGTCGGTCGACCCGTCGTCGACCACGATCACCTCGAACGCCGGCGCTCTCTGCTGACCAGCGAGACCGGCGAGCACCTCCGGCAGGGTGTCGATGCGGTTCCAGGTGGGAATCACCACGGAGACGTCGGGGGCGGTCGGATCGAGCCCCCTCGCCGGCGTCCCCGCCGGCGCCGCCACCGGCGGTCTCACCGCTCCCACTGCATGACCTCATCGAGCGTGCTGCGGTGGAGCGGCAGCTCGGGCGCGAGCCACGCCTCGAACCCCGGGCTGCGAAACAGGGCGGCGTCGCCCGGATAGGTCGGTACGACGTAGAGGGGGAAGCGCGCGAAGATCTCGGCATCGCCGCGGCGGCGCCGAGCCTGGACCTTCGCGCGCTCGACGGCGGCGCGGTCGAGACCGCCGAGCAGACTCCACACCGCGCGATGGTGAGCGATCGTTCGCGCGTCGGCGAGCACCGGCGCGCTCGGCTCGCGGGCGCCGCTGCGTCCCAGGGCGCGGCGGAGCGCATCGAGCCCGCGCGAGGCCAGCCCGCGATCGCCGCGCCCGCCCGGTTGCGCGCCCGGCGTGTTCGCGATCAGCCCAGCGTAGGGATCGACCGCGAGCAGCCGACCGCCCGGGTTGTTCTCGACGTCGAGCGTCGCCAGCCGCGACAGCAGGGTGAGCATCACCGCCGGCATCAGACGCTGCCACCAACCGTCCTCGTAGTTCTTGTACGCGGTGAGGAACGCGTTGCGCTCGAACAGGAAGCCGCGATGGTCCTGACCGAGGAGGTCGCTGGTCGCCGAGCCGCGATGGTGGATGCGCGCTCCCGGCGCGTGCAGCACTCTCCATCCGGCGGACCACAAGCGCCAGCCGAGGTCGACGTCCTCGAGGTAGGCGAAGTAGTCCTGGTCGAAGCCGCCCACCTCTTCGAACACGTCGCGCCGCACCAGCATGTTGCCGCCCGACGGGAACAGCAGCTCGGCTCCGGCCGCGGGCAGACGCGCGCGATCGAGCCCGCGCCCGAAGTCGAGCTGGAAGCCGTGGCCGTCGAAGGTCATCACGCCGCGGCCGAAGTCGAGTCGCCGGCCCTCCCAATCGAGCGCGAGACCCGACACCGCGGCGACGTCGTCGGGCGCGCCCGCGAGTGCCGTGATCAGCTCACGGAGCCAGCCGGGCGCGACCCTGGTGTCATTGTTGAGGAACGCGACGGCGTCGCCGCGCGCCTCGTCGACCAGGCGGCGGTTGCCGGCGGCGAAGCCCAGGTTGTTCGGGCTTTCGATCAGTCGCGCGCGCGGCCAGGTCGAGCGCACCCAATCGGCCGTTCCGTCGGACGACCCGTTGTCGAGAATGAGCAGCTCCCAGTCGACGCCGGGCGACTCGAGCGCTTCGATCGAGGGCCGCAGCGCTTCGAGATGCGCGCGGCCGTTCCAGCTCAAGACGGCGATCGAGACCAGCCGAGGCTTCAGGTCGACCTCCGGCCGCCGCCCGCGCCGGTCGACCCGCCGTCTGCGCGCAGCGTGCCGAGCCGCCGCTTGATCCGGAACTTCCAGTCGTCGGCGGGGATCGGTGTTGAGGGCCGGAACGCGAAGGCCTCGCGCGTTGGATCGATGGCCGGCGCGCGGCAGAAGCGCTCGAGCGGCTCGAGCACGCGCGACCAGGCGAACGACCGCGCGGTGGCGCGTCCGACTTCGGCCCGCGCGCGCGCCTGCGGCGGTGACGCGAGGATCTCGCGCAGAGTGCGGGCGAGAGCCGAGGCATCGCCTCGCGGCACCACCCAGCCTGCTCCGCTCTCGCGGACGATGCGCGCCACTGTTCCGCCGTCGCTGGTGACCACCGGGCATCCCGCCGCCATGGCGTCGAGGAATCGCGTGCGCAACGAGAGCCGCGTCTCGATCCCGTCGGCGTGCGTCGAGACCAGCAGCGACACGTCGCGCAGCAGATCGAAGCGCCGCTCGAAGGGCGCCCAGTCGAACAGCTCGATGCGGCCGCTCCAGGCCGACCCGCGCTCGGCCGCCCAGCGTTCGACGCGCGCGAGCAGCGACTGCGGCGTCGAGCCGGCGTTGGGGTTGCGCGCGAAGAGCAGGCGCCAGCGCACGTCGAGCAGCGAGTCGAGCGCCTCGAGCAGTGTCCACGGGTCGTACCACTCGTAGAGGCCACCGAACAGGAGCCTCGGCACCTCATCTGCCGACCGCTCGAGCCATGGTCGATGCGGCGGCAGCGCATCCGGCACGCCGAACGGCGCCACGTCGATCAGCCCGCGCAGGTCGGGATCGAGCCGCAGGCGGTCGGGATTCACCCGACCCAGCGCGGTGAGGAAGCCGAGATAGAAGTCGCGCTGCTCTTCCGAGGCGCACAGGAAGAAGTCGCCGCGCGAGAGCTGCAGCACCCAGCTGCGGTGGTCGTTGCGGAACGGATCGAGTCCGAGAGTGTCGGTGTAGTGCAGGTTCTCGAGCAGCCACGGATCGTAGAGGTCGACCACCAGCGGCAGGTCGGCCGGGAGCTCGAGCGCGGCGTCGTTGGCGAGCTGCCCCTGCGCCACGACCGCGTCGCAGTCGGCCAGCAGCGGGCGCAGCCCACCGCGCGCGAACGCCCTCGCCTCGACACTGGGGCCGGCGTCCGGCGTCTGGTCGGGAACGCCGGGGTGCACGAGTGCGACGCGCCCGCCGTCGCGGCCGAGTCGTCGCGCCATCTCCAGGTAGCGGATGCCGATGCCGGCCATCACCGGCCGCAGCGGCTCGCTCGAGATCAGGCCGATGGCGCCACGCCGAGCGATCCGGTTCATGAGGCCCCCCCCACCCCACGCCCCCATGGGCCACGGAGTCGCCGCCACCGCTCGGCGAGTCGCCACGCCCGCGTGGCTTTCATCGCTTCGATCGTCTGCTCCGCGCGATCGCGATCGGCGGTGATCGCGGCCACCATCGCGTTGAGCCGTTCGATCTCGGCGTAGGTGCGGCCGAGGTGCTCGAGCTGCTGGTCGATCCCGCGGCGAAGAGTCGCCTCCTCGGCATGGAGCCGCTCGAAGTCGCGCTCGTGATCGACCAGCGCGCTGCGACGGCGCTCGCTCTCCTCGCGCACCGACTCGAGCTCGCCGTTGCGCAGGTGAAAGGCGCGCTCCAGCTCGTGGAGCCGCGCGCGCTGGGCTTCGACCTCCTGCGCGGCTGCAACGCCTTCGCGCCGCAGCGTGACCACGGCGCGCGCCACCGCGTCGCTGGTGTGGAGCCCGCGGTGCTTCTCGAGCACGCGCGCCTTGGTCGTCACGAAGTCGACGCGGGCCTCGCCCAGCTCGCCCAGCGCGTGGGCCGCGCCGCGAAAGTGACGGTACTCGCAGGTGACCGCCGGCAGGTGCTGGAATCGGGTGAGCCGCGACAGCCGGATCAGGAGATCCCAGTCCTCGAAGAACTCGAGCGTCTCGTCGAAGGGGCCCACTTCCTGGTAGAGGCTCCGCTCCACCAACACGGTATGGAAAGGGATGTAGTTGTCGAAGAGGAGGAGGTCGGGGTCGAAGTCGCGGCTGTAGGGCAGGCTCCTGGAGCGCGCTTTCCAGCCCTGCTCGCGGTCCGCTTCGTAGATGCCGACCGCGGCGTCGGTGTACGCCACGCGCGCTCCGCTCGCGCTCGCGAGCGTCACCAGCGCACCGACGTGCTCCGGCGCGATCAGATCATCGTCGTCGAGGAAGAGCACGTGGTTGCCACGCGCTGCGGCGACCCCGGCGTTGGCCGCCGCGGCCCGTCCCCGGTTGGAGTCGAGGTCGACGCGCACCAGCGGCAGCGCGAAGCCGTCGGGCGGCAACGGCCGAGCCCCGCCGTCGTTGACCAGCACCACCTCGAGCCTGCGGTAGGTGCTGGCGGCGATGCTGCCGAGCGCTTCGGCGAGCAGAGCGGGGCGGTCCTTGGTCCGCACCACGATCGAGACCAGCGGGCCTTCGTGCACCAGGTCGAGCGCGGGCACGCCGCCGAGCTCGGTGGTGAGCTGCGCCAGGGTCCGGGTGCGGAAGTCGGCGGCGCGCAGGCTGCGGTAGCCCTCGGCCAGCTCGACCTGCGGGCCCAGCGTCAAGCAGCGCCAGCGGCGCAGACCGAGCGCCGCATCGAGGTAGCCGTGACGCTCGAGCTGGCTCCGGTAATGCGACATCGCGCTCTCGATGACGGCGCGCTCGCGCGAGACGTCGACCAGGAGATCGGGATGAGCGGCGTGGTTCACTTCGTAGGCGAGCACTCGCAGCTCGGCGGTGACGTCGAACAGCGCGTCGCCGGCGCGCAGGCCGGTGAGCACCCGGTGAAGGGCAGCGAACGCCGCCCGATGATCGCCGGTGAGCTCGAGCGGCGACGGCAGCAGCAAGAGGTCGGGGCGCTCGTTGAGGAGCACTCGCTCGAGCGACGAGCGCAGCCGGTCGAGCGACGACAGGAGAGAACCATCCGGCAGTGCGAGATGCTCGCTGCTCGAGACGCCGAGAGCCCGGATCGCTTCCACCGACTCGGCGCGCCTGCGCGCGGCGTAGGCGTCGCGGTCGCCGACCTCTTCCACGCCGCCGGACCCGTCGGTGAGGAACACCACGTGCACGCGGGTGCCGCCGCGAGCGAGATGAGCCACCAGACCGCCGCAGCCGAGAACCTCGTCGTCGTAGTGCGGAGCGAGCACCACGGTGACGAGCGAGGTCACCTCCGCGCACTCGCCCGGCGGCTCCCTCCTCACGTTCATGGTGCGAGCCGGCGGGTCATCGCTTTGGGGGGGCGGCGCCAGTGCAGCAGCCGGATCCGCAGAATATCCAATGCCATCCGCACGCTGTCGGTGAACAGGTGCACCCTGCTGTCGGGGCTGTGATTCCACACCACGCCGACCTCGGCCACCCGCAGGCGGCGCCGGCGCGCCAACCACAACAGTTCGACGTCGTAGGCGAAGCCGTCGAGCAGCAGATCGGGGAACAACGCGCGCGCCGTCGGTCCGTCGAGCAGCTTGAAGCCGCACTGCGTGTCGTGGATGCCGCCCGCCACCAACGTTCGGATCATCAGGTTGAACGTCTTCCCCATCCACTGGCGCAGCCGCGGCTGCGGTTGATCGATGCGCGAGCCGGCTACCGCCCGGCTGCCGAACACCAGATCAGCGCGCTCGAGGACGGGCTCGAGTCGCTCGAGCTCGGAGATCGGCGTTGACAGGTCGGCGTCGGTGAGCAGGACTCGATCGCCGCTCGAATCGAGCACCCCGGCGCGGATCGCCGCTCCCTTGCCCCTGTTGTGTTCGAGCCGGAGGGCGCGCACGCCGCGCGCGGCGAATGCCTCGGCCACGTCGCGGGTGGCGTCGTGGCTGCCGTCGTCCACCACCACCACCTCGAAGCTGCGGCCGGCGTTCTCGAGATAGTCGAGCACGGCGGGCAGAGAGACCCGCAGTCGCGCCTCCTCGTTGTAGGCCGGCACCACGACCGACAGTGATGGCACGAGCCGTACCTTATTCGATGTGTCGTTTGACGTCGCGGCGCCCGCGGCGTCGCGGACGGTAACATTCGCGGGTGATCGCGCAACCCGATGACGTGCACGGCGCCGCGCCGTCGCTCGCCGACCTGCTGGCCAAGCGATTGCCTGCCGGCGGGCCGATCCTGGCGCTCGGCAATGCGGCGCCGGCGCCACTCTCCGAGCGGGACGGCGTGCAGCGTCGCGCGCTGGACGATCGCGCGACGATCTCTCCGGCAATCCTCGAGCCGGGCGGCTGGCGCGCCATCGTCGTCGACGCCGCGCGGGTGGCGGCGCCGGCGACCGGAGCCGCTTCGCTCGAGGCGCTGCGCCGCGCGCTAGACCCGGAGGGCCGTCTCTTCGTCGTGCTCGCCGCCAGCGGAGAGCCGGACGGCCACGAGGGTCCCCAGGGTGTCGCCGCCGCCGCGATCGGTGCGCTCTTCGAAGCCCGCTTCTGCCTCGTTCACGAAGACACGGTCGCGGTCGAGTCGGGTCGAGCGTCGCCAGCGACCACTCTCGTGCTCGAGGCACGGCCAGACCAGCATGTGGTGCGTCCCTACCGCGACGGCGACGAGACCGCGATCGTCCGCCTCTTCGCCGAGTCGTTCAGCCCCAGCCGCGGGCTCGACCACTGGCGCTGGAAGTACCGCGACAACCCGTTCGGCACGCTCGCGATCAGCTGCGCCTTCGGGCCGACCGGCGAGTTGGTGGCTCACTACGCCGCTTACCCGGTGCCGTTTCGGCGATCGCGGGCGGACGGCCCGGAAACCGTCCTCTGCCACCAGGTCGGCGACACCATGACCGACCGCCGGCACCGCCACGTCGGACGCGGGAGGACGAGCCTGCTCGGTCGCACGGCTCGCCACTTCTACGCTCGCCGCTGCGAAGGCAAGGTCGCCTTCAACTACGGCTTCAACACCGGCAACATCCAACGCTTCTCTCAACTCTTCGTCGGCGCGCGCAAGGTGTGGGACGTCGAGCTCTGGAGCTCGCCCGCCGGCGATCTGCGACTCACCGCTCCGCGGCGCTTCCGTCCCTATCGGGCGACGCGCATCGATCGCCTGGGCGCCGAGTTCGACGACTTCTTCGAGCGGGTGGCGCCGCGCTACGGCCTGCTGGTCGAGCGCCGGCGGCCGTACGTCGAATGGCGCTACCTGCGCTGCCCCGACGTCGCGTACCGGCTCTATCGCGTCGATCGCGGCCGCCACCTGGTCGGCTGGGGCGTGGTCCGCGCGGACGGCGATCGGTTGCTGCTCGGCGACGCGCTGTTCGATCCGGAGCATCCGGACGCGGTGTCGGCCTGGCTGCGCGAAGCGAACGGCGGCGAGGACGGCCGCCGGGCGGCCGAGCGGCGGATCGAAGGTTGGTTCTCGCGGCACCCGTCGTGGTGGTGCGAGCGGCTCACGGCGCTCGGATTTACCGCGGCGCCCCAGCCGCAGGGACTCGGCATGGTCTTCGTGCCGTTCCTCGAGTGCCCGCAGCAGGAGCTCGAGTCGAGCTACTACCTGACCATGGGCGACAGCGACCTGTTCTGAGCGCTGGCGGCGTCGAGATCGATCCACCAGCGCCCGAGCTCGCGCCCGCGTTCGCTGACCGCGCACAGGCTCATCGCGGTGAGGCCGCTCGCGCGCATCAGCTCGATCGGCGGCATCCAATCGGCGAGATCGACGCCGCGCACGCGCTCACCCGCCGCCGGAAACCCTTCGCGATTGGGCGACAGCTCGAGCCAGAGCATGGCCTCGGCCGAGACCTCGACCGCGCTCGCCAGCGTGTCCTCGCGCCACGGTGTGGGCGGCGCCGCGCTTCGCGCCGGATCGAGACGAACGGCGAGTCCATCGTGCAGGCGCGCGAAGCCGCGTCCATGGTGCCGCTCGCGAAAGAGGCGCGCCGACTGGTCGAACCAGAGCGCGGCCTGCGGCTCGCTCTTGGTGCTGTGCGCGAAGCCGTGCACCGCCTCGGCGCCCGCCGCCTGGAACGAGGAGAGACCGGCGGCCTCGAGTCGCAACAGCCAGTCGGTTTCCTCGAAGTAGAGCCGGTAGGACTCGTCGAAGGGTCCCACGCGCGACCAGGCGGCGCGCGAGATCGCGAGCATGGCGCCGCTCAATCGCGTGCTGGCGAGCGAGCCGGTGGCCTCCCAGTGACGCCGCGCATCGCGCCGCCATCGACGTCGCGCGCGCGCGGCACACGCGGCGAAGCGTCGGGCCAGGAGCGACAGCAGCTCCCAGTCGCGCGAGCGCTCCTCGCCGGGCGGCAGCAGAAACCGGCGCTGGTGGTCCCAGTACAGTCGAGGCGCGGCCGCGCCGGCGCCGCGCTCGAGCTCGCCGACGAGTGCGGGCACACACCCGGGGAGAACCTCGACGTCGGGATTGAGGACGATGACGATCGGCGCCGTGGTCGCGGCGACGCCGAGGTTCACTCCCGCGGCGAAGCCGAGGTTGCCCGCTCCCAGATGCAGCGGAAGGCCGAGCGATTCGAGCACGACCCGCTCCGCGCCGGTGCTGCCGTTGTCGACCACGCACCATTCGGCGGCGATGCCGCTCCGCTCGACGTCGCGCTCGATCGCCGCGACCGCGCCCAGCAGCGCCTTCGCCGCGTGATAGTGCACGATCACGATGGCGAGCGACGGGGCGTCCGCGCGCGATCGGCTCATGCCTCGGTGCCGTCGCGCTTCAGGAAGCGGCGCGGCGATCGCCGGCGGATCCCGCCTCGACCGTGAACGAATGCTCGACCTGCACCAGCCCGAAGCTGTACGCCTCGCTGCGCACCGAGAAACCGGGCGACAGTCGATCGCGGTCGTAGACGTGGAGGCCGTTCTCGTCGCCGAGATGGACGTAGACGTCGAAGTCGCCCTTGACCAGCGGCAGGCGCGGCACCTCCAGCAGCACGCGGTGGCGGCGCGCGCCGCCGACCGGGAAGCCCGGTGAGCCGATGGTGGTGCAGGAG
>DATAFT010000426.1:0-8092 GCA_036257295.1 Thermoanaerobaculia bacterium | reverse complement strand
CCCCGGGGTCCAGAGGTTGAGGAACAGGCAGTCCTCGCTCGCGATCTTCATCTCGGTCGAGGTGGTGAAGATGGTCGCGATCTGCTTCGAGAGCTCGGTCGAAGGATTGGCGCTGTTGCCGGTCGCCATCTGCACGCAGGGTGCGCCGTACTTGGAGGCGTCGGCCACCGACTTCCAGGCGGCGAGCTTCCCAGGAGGCTTGAACCGGTTCGCTCCGGTCGGCGCGGCCGCGTAGCGCAGACCCTTGAAGGCATGAATGCCGTCGGCGAGGCGGCCCTGCACCGGACCGAGCGCGGTGGCGACCGCCGGCCCACGCGCCGCGTCCACGGCCCGCGCGGCAGGCGCGTCGTCGAATGCCAGCAGCGTCTGGCGCAGGGTCTGGTTGAAGCGCTCGGGCGCTTCGAGCTGGATGAAGTGCCCGACGCCTTCGATCACCGTGACGTCGAAGTCGGGCGAGTACTTGCGGTTGACGTCGATCGCGGTGGGCTGCCACTGCGCGTTGATGGCGCGGATGGGCGCGCTCACCGCCTTCATCGCCGCCGCTTCGTCGAGCGCCGCGAAGCCCTCGAAGAGACCGACGGCGACTTCGGGGCGCGTCGCGCACATGCCGGAGGTGACCCACTTGACGAGCTCCGGGTCGGCGCTGGGCGCGAACATCCGGGGCACCGCCATCGCGCAGGTGCCGGCCCAGTCTTTGCGGTAGGCCTCGCGCACCGCGTCGATCTGCTTGCCCTCCATGCGCATCTCGACGTTCTGCAGAGTGTCGACCACGACGATGCCCTTGACGGTGGAACCGAGTCGGCGCGCGGCTTCGAGCGCCACCGGTCCTCCCATCGAGTGCCCGACCAGCACGACTTGATCGAGGCCCAGCTTGCGCACTACGGCGGCGACGTCGTCTCCGTATTGCGCGACGGTCCAGCTCGCGCGCGTCCCCGTCGACTCGCCATGGCCGGGCAAGTCGAGCGCCACCACGGTGTGGTCGGCGGCGAAGACGGGGATCTGCTCGCGCCAGTGGTTGCGGTTGCAGGCCCAACCATGGATGAACACCAGCGGAGGTCCCGAGCCCTGAACCGTGAGCGCGACCTCGGCCCCGTCGTCGAGCGTCACGCGCCGCGCCGCCGCGCTGTCCTCTGCAGCGGTCGCGGCACCCGCGAGCGAGAGAATCGCCACCAGACCCCATCCCAAGGTTCTTTTCTGCATGGCTAAGAATCTATCAGTGAGCAGGAGCCGGGCGGCTCCTGCGGAAGTAACTCCTCGTCAATGCCGTCCGCAAGCGGGGAAGCGGGGCCGGAGACGATTCCGCTCGGTGGCACGGTTCCTGCTCGCAGTCAGGAAGGGAAGATCTTTCCCTGAGCCAGGAGGTCAACACATGGAATTCATGAGAAAGAGTCAACGACCTGCCCTGCTCGCGCTCCTCTCCTTGAGTCTTCTCTTCGGGGGCTGCGCGTCGGGCGGCATCTTCGGCGGCGACGACGACGATGACAACGGCGGTTACGACAACGGCGACTCCGATCGCGACGACGATCGGGTAAGCGAGGTCCGCGGCCGCGTCGATCGCATCGACACCCGCGAGGAGATCATCTACGTCGAAGCGAGCGACGTGTACCGCAGCAGCCTGCGCAACGACAGCGGCGAGATCGCGATCTACTACGACGACCAGACCGACGTCGAGTACGACGGCAAGACCTACGAGCCGACCGCGCTCGAGGAGGGCGATCGCATCGTGGTCGACGTCGAGGACACCGGCAACCGTCTCTATGCGCGCGACATCGAGGTCACGTACGACGTGACGGCGGGCGATCGCGACGACGACTACGACCGCGACGAGATCTCGGAGGTGCGCGGTACCGTGCGCTGGATCGACCAGGATCGGCGCCTGATGGAGCTCGAGGACACCTCCTGGGGCTTCGGCTCCGACCGCGATCGCGACGACGACGACGTGGTCGAAGTGTACTATGACAGTAGTACAGTGGTCGAGTACGACGGCCGGAGTTACAAGCCGGAGAACCTCGAGCGCGGCGACGAGGTGCGGGTCGACGTCCGTCGTAGCGGCTCGCGCTACGAGGCCGACGAGATCCAGGTGGTCGAGAACGTTCGCGATTGAAGGCGGCGCTCTACACGTGCGCCAGATAGTCCATCCGGCCACCGTCCGCCAGCAGTAGCTGGCCGGTCATGAACGCCGACTCGGGCGAGGCGAGAAAAGCGATCACGGTCGCGATCTCGTCCGGGTCGGCGACGCCGCGCCCGATCATCGATCGCGAGTCGAGCATCTCGACGATGCTCCGCGCTTCATCGGCGCTGCGGCCCGCCATCGTCATGTCGGTCCGCGTGTAGCCGGGCAGAACCGCATTGACGGTGATGCCCTGGCGTCCGAGCTCGAACGCCAGCCGCTTGGTGAGGATCAGGACGGCGCCCTTGGTGGCGGCGTAGAGCGTGGTTCCCGGCAACGAGGTGCCGACGCCGGCGGCCGACGCGACGTTGACTACCCGTCCCCAGCCGCGCTCGATCATCGATGGCGCCACCGCCGCCGTCGCGTGGAGGATGCCCTTGACGTTGGTCCGCCACATTGCGTCTAGCTCGGCGTCGTCGTAGTGGAACAGGGAGCCCGAGAAGAGAAGGCCGGCGTTGTTGATCAGCACGTCGATCGGACCGAGGTCACGCGCGACGCGATCCACCAGGTGGACCACCGCCGCGCGATCCGCGACGTCGCCTTCGACCGCGAGCGCGCGCCCGCCGCCGCTATCGATCGCCGACACCACCTCACCGGCTGCGTCGGGCCGTGAGTGGTAGTTGACCGCCACGGCGGCGCCCACCGCGGCGAGCTTCAGGCAAGCCGCGCGACCGATCCCGCGCGATCCACCGGTGACGAGAGCGACCCTTCCGGCGAGCGTCTGCGTCGTCAATTGAACCTCCTCTGCCGGTCGGGCAAGTTACAAGGACGCCGGTAAATCTTCGCAGGGTTCCAGGCGTTTCACGAATCGGAATGGGCCAGCATCGCGGTGAAGATGGAGCGGGTGAAAGGAGTTCACGATGACGCGAATCGGCTACAAGCTGATGTCGGAGGAGCACGGCCCCTCGCAACTGGTGACCAATGCGATCCGTGCCGAGGAGCTCGGCTTCGACTTCGTCGGCATCTCGGATCACTACTCGCCGTGGATCACGGAGCAGGGCCACTCGCCGTTCGCCTGGAGCGTGCTGGGCGCGATCGCGCACGCCACCGAGCGGGTCGGCCTGATGACCGGGGTGACCTGTCCCTTCCGGCGCTACCACCCGGCGATCGTGGCGCAGGCGGCCGCGACCGTCGCGGTGCTGTCCAAGGGCCGTTTCACTCTCGGTCTCGGCTCGGGCGAGCTGCTCAACGAGCACGTCATCGGCGAGTCGTGGCCGCGCGTCGCGGTCCGTCACGAGTACCTGGCCGAAGCGATCGACATCATCCGCCAGCTGTTCGAGGGCGGTGAGCAGAGCTACAGCGGCCGCTACCTCGAGTTGGCCAACGCCGAGCTCTTCGACCTGCCGAAGAAACCGCCGCTGATCGTGGTCGCGGCGGGCGGGAAGGAAGCCGCCGCACTGGCGGCGGAGAAGGCGGACGGACTGGTCGCCGTCGAGGCGAGCGAGGAGCTGGTCTCGTCCTATCGCGACGCCGGTGGAAAGGGCCCGCTCTACGCCGAGTGTGGAGTGTGCTGGGCGCCGAGCGCAAAGAAGGCGCTCGACACCCTCCATCGCTACCACCGCTGGGCGGTGCTGGGTTGGAGCGTGCTCTCGGAGCTGCCGCGGCCGAAGAGCTTCGAGGAGGCGAGCGAGGCGGTCGAGCCCAAGCGCCTCGAGGAGACGCCGCACGGTCCCGATCCCGCAAGCTACCTGCGCGCCATCGACGAGTTCGTCGATGCGGGCTTCGACCACGTTCTGCTGTCGCAGGCGGGGCCCGATCAGGAGGGATTCTTCGAATTCTTCGAACGGGAGCTCGGTCCGGAGCTCGAGTCGAGGAAGCGGCCGGAGCCGGCGGGAGCTCGCGCGCGTTGAGCGGCGCCGGTTTCGTTGCCGGCGCGGCCGACGCGGCATCGACGTTCGACATCGCGCCTTCGCCGGCTCGCCGATTCGGCTATCCTTCCGCCTCTTTTCGGTGGCCTGCGCACCCGCGTGGGAGGATTTCGTCGATGCAGTCCCTATCGAGCTACCTCGAAGGCCGTTGGATCGAGGGCGCCGGTCCGGCCGCCGTTCTGGTCAACCCCTCGACCGAAGAGCCGGTGGCTGAGATCCACGCCGTAGCGAGCCTCGGCGCCGCGGTAGCGTTCGCGCGCGATCGCGGCGGTCCAGCCCTGCGCGCGCTCTCGTTCGCCGAGCGCGGCCAGCTCCTGCTCGGGCTCTCGAAGCTGATCCATCAGTCGCGCGACGAGCTGATCGACTGCGCGCTGCGCAACGGCGGCAACACGCGGCAGGATGCCAAGTTCGACATCGACGGCGCGATCGGGGCGCTGGTCCACTACGCCGAGCTCGGCGCCAAGCTGGGCACGGCGCGCGTGCTCGCCGATGGCGAGCCCGACCAGGTCGGGCGCTCGCCGCGCCTGGTGGGTCGCCACCTCCAGGTGCCGCGGATGGGCGTTGCGGTCTTCGTCAACGCGTTCAACTTCCCGGCTTGGGGATTCGCCGAGAAGGCGGCCTGCGCGCTGCTCGCCGGGATGCCGGTCATCACCAAGCCCGCGACCGCGACCGCGCTGGTGGCGCATCGCATCTTCGAGCGCATCGCCGAGAAGCAGGCGCTGCCGGAAGCGACCTTCCAGCTCCTGCTCGGGCCGGTGGGCGATCTGTTCGATCATCTCGACGGCCAGGACGTGCTGGCGTTCACCGGCTCGAGCGGCACCGGCGCCAAGCTCAAGGGCGACCCGCGCCTGGTCGCGCGCAACGTGCGCATCAATCTCGAGGCCGACAGCCTGAACGCGGCGGTGCTCGGCGCCGACGCCGGCCCGACGTCGAGCACGTTCAAGATGATGATCGCCGACGTCGCGCGCGACATGACCCAGAAGACGGGGCAGAAGTGCACCGCGATCCGGCGCGTGATGGTGCCGGAGGACCGGCTCGCCGACGTGCGCGACGCGCTAAGCGAGCGGCTCGAGACGGTGATCGTCGGCAACCCCGCGTCCGAGCAGGTGACCATGGGCCCGCTCGCCACCCGCGAGCAGCTCGGCGACGTGCGCGCGGGAGCGGGCCGGCTCGCCGCCGAGTCGAAGAGTGTCTTCGGCGGCGACGGGGCGGTGGAGCCGGTGGGAGCTCCGGCCGGAAAGGGCTTCTTCTTCGGTCCGGTCGTGTTCGAGTACCCGAGCGGATCGTCGTCGTCGCTGGTGCACGACCTCGAGGTGTTCGGCCCGGTGGCGACCCTGGTTCCATATGACGGAAGCGCGGCGGCTGCCGCCGCCAGCGTGCGCCGCGGTCAGGGCGGCCTGGTCTCCTCGGTCTACTCCGACGATCGGGATCTCTTGACCGAGATGATCGCCGGCATCGCGCCGTTTCACGGGCGGGTGTTCCTCGGCAGCGAGAAGATCGCCGACAAGAGCGCGGGGCCGGGCACGGTGCCGCCGCAGCTCGTCCACGGGGGTCCCGGCCGGGCGGGAGCCGGCGAGGAGCTGGGCGGCGTGCGCGGCATGGCGCTCTACTTGCAACGGGTCGCCCTCCAGGGTGACCGTGCGGTGCTGGACGCGATCACCTCCAAGCTCTAGGAGGCACATCGCGTGGCACGCGACTCGACCTGCGTCATCCTCAACCCCGCTGCGGGGGCCGCGACCGAGATCGAGCTGCGGTCGATCGTGGGCGACGGCGCCGAGATCTGGACCACGCGCCAGCCGCGCGACGGCATCGCGTTGGCGCGCCGAGCGGTCACGGAAGGGTTCGCCACCGTCATCGCGGCCGGCGGCGACGGCACGCTCAACGAAGTGGTGAACGGCTTGATGCCGGCGCCCGATCGACCGGACGCCGTCGCGACGGTCGTGTGCGGCGTCCTGCCGCTGGGCACCGGCAACGACTTCGCGCGCACCATCGGCATGCCACTGGAGCCGCGCGCCGCCTGGGGCGCGATCCAGGAGCGCCTGACCAGGAGAGTCGACGTGGCGGCGCTCGAGCGCGATCGCTGCGAGCGCTGGTTCATCAACATGTCCGTCGGCGGCTCGATCGATCAGATCCACGACCGACTCACCGACGAGATGAAGAAGCGCTGGGGGCCGTTCGCGTATCTGCTCGCGGGAGCGGAGGCGCTCACCGCGCTGCTGACGGAGATCGGTCCGCATCAAGTCGAGCTGCGGCTCGACGACGGCGACCCGATCGAGCTCGAGGTGTGGAGCGTCGCGGTGGCCAACGGGAGGACGGTCGGCGGCGGCATCACGGTGGCGCCGGAGGCCGACGTCGCCGACGGTCTACTCGACTGCGTGGCGATCCGTGGCGTCCGCGGCCTCGAGATGGCGAAGGTCGCCGCCGCGGTGGCGGTCGGCAAGCACCTCGACGCCGCGAGCGACGCTGATGGCCCCGTCTTCTTTCAACGCGCGCGCACGATCGAGGTCCGCTCGCGCCCGGCGATGCCGTTCACCACCGACGGCGAGGTCAACCCGGCTTCCGAGTCGTTCTTCACCGCGCACGCGAGCGCGCTGGAGATGATCGTCGGCCCCGAATCCTGAACCGCGTCGCTGGACGGGGGCGCTATCCGTCGTTGCTGTCGATGAAGCGCACCAGGCTGTCGACGTACTGCTGCGGGATGAAGGGCGCGGCGATCGCGGTCAGATGCGACTTCCCGGGCAGGATCACGTTGGTGAAGTCGTCGAGCTCGCGCCACATGCGGAAGGTCTTGGCGTAGGGCCGGTCGAACTCGCCGTTGATCGCGAGCACAGGGATGGTGACCTTGGTCAGGTCGATCTCGAGCGGTGTCCGCAACGAGGCTGCGGCTGCCGCGCCGGGCTCGGTCGACGCCGCGGGCGCGGTGGGCGGCGGGGTGTCGGCGAGCTTCTCCGCTTCCTCGCGGCTCATGCCGTTATCCATCGCGGCGCGCATGCGCAGCCCTCGTCTCGCCTCGGCTTCCTGCGGATCGGTTCCTTCGGCGTCGGGCGGCGCCTTCTCGACCCACGCCGGGTCGGTGTCGCGGATGCCGGAGCCGCCGAAAGCGGCGGTGAGCAGGCGCTCGGGATGCGCGGCCAGGATGCGACCGGTGATCGAGCCGCCCATCGAGTAGCCGTGGAGGTGCGCCTTCTCGATCTTCAGGTGATCCATCAGCTCGATCACGTCCTCCCACTTGCCCGGCCCGCGCGGTTGAGGCTTGTCGCTGCGCCCGTGGTTGCGGCAGTCGATCGCCACCACGCGGTGGTTCTTCGCCAGCGCGACTGCGATGCCGTTGCGGAACCAGTTGCCCTCGGCGCTGCCGGTGTAGCCGTGCACCAGCATCACTGGCGACCCCTTCTGGCCCAGCCGCATGTAGTGGATCTTGATGCCGTCGGAGGTGGTGAAGTACTCGTGGGTCGGCTCGTCCGCCGCCGCCGCGGCGATGGTGACCGCCGCCGAGAAGAGAGTCGCCAGCACCAGCTGCGCGGTCGTCCGCATGCTCGTACCTCCGCGTCGTCTACGCGCGTGTCGTGTGCGGCGATGCTATCGTGAGGAACCCACGACATGAAGGCGCCAGCCGCCAGGGAGCCGGTGATCGAGCCGGGTGCCACCGTCGAGACGACGGCGGGAAGGGTGCGTGGCAGCCTCGAGTCCGGCGTCCACGTCTTTCGAGGTATCCCGTATGCGGCGCCGACCGGCGGCCGGCAGCGCTTCCTGCCGCCCGCTGCGCGCGAGCCCTGGACCGGCGTGCGCGATGCGCTGCGCTACGGACCGAGTTGTCCGCAAGCGAGCGACGATGGCGGTGGTCCGCTGTTGCGCGCGCAGGAGTCGAACGCGCGCGCGAGCGATGAAGGCGCCGCGGCGACCGCGGCGGCCCCGGTGCATCCCATCGCTCTGCTCTTTCGCGGCGCCTGGCCGCTGTCCGAAGCCGAGACCCCGCTCGACGCCAGCGAGGACTGCCTCGTACTCGACGTCTTCACCCGCGGCTTGGACGACGGCGGCAAACGTCCGGTGATGG
>DATAFT010000035.1:0-5207 GCA_036257295.1 Thermoanaerobaculia bacterium | reverse complement strand
CGCAGCGTCATCCAGAGGATCTTGAAGTCGAGGCGAAGCGACCAGTTCTCGATGTAGTAAATGTCGTACTGGATGCGCTTGCGAATCGAGGTGTTGCCGCGCCAGCCGTGCACCTGCGCCCAGCCGGTGATGCCGGACTTGACGCGATGGCGCTGCATGTACTGCGGCACCTTGTGCTTGAACTCTTTGACGAAAGCGGGCCGCTCCGGCCGCGGGCCGACCAGCGACATGTCGCCGCGCAGCACGTTCCAGAGCTGAGGCAGCTCGTCGAGCGAGGTGCGGCGCAGGAAAGCGCCGACGCGCGTGCGCCGCGGATCGTTGCGGATCGCCCAGATCGGCCCGGTCGACGCCTCGGCGTCGTGGCGCATCGACCTGAACTTGAGGATGTGGAACGACCTGCCGTCGATGCCCATGCGCTCCTGGCGGTAGAAGACGCGGCCGCGGTCCTCGAGCCAGATCGCGATCGCGATGGCGGCGAGGATGGGCGACAGCACGATGAAGAGCGGCGCCGACAGCGCGATGTCGATCACGCGCTTGGCGAAGATGTTCCAGCCTTCGAGCGGTGTGCGCGAGAGGTTGATGAGGGGGGTGCCGTCGAGATCCTCGAGCGTGGCGGTCAAGGCGGTGTACTCGAGGACGTCCGGCACCAAGCGCACCTCGACCACCTCCTTGGCGAGGAGATCGAGGATCTGCATGGTCTTGCGCTTGGCCTCGAGAGGCAGCGCGATCAGCACCTGCTCGACCGGATGCGCTTCGAGCACTTCCTGCAGGTCTTTGACCGTGCCCAGGATCGGACGGCCGAGCACGTCGCCCGACGGCTTCTTGTCGTCGAGGAACCCGACCACCTCGAAGCCGAGCTCGCGGTGATCGAGGATCTTCTGCGTCACCTCACGGCCGAGTCTGCCGGTGCCGATGATCAGGATGCGCGCCAGGTTGTGGCCGCGACGCCGCAGCGCGCGCATGGTCTCGCGCATCGCGAGGCGGCCGGTGGCGACGTAGAGGTAGCTCAGGATCGCGAACACGGCGAGGAAGCCGCGGCTGTACGTGAAGGCGAGGTTGGGATCGAGCGGCTCGGGCGGCCGGTAGAGCGACGAGAGGCCAGTGATGAGAACGGTCGCGAACGCCGTGGCGAGCAGGATCGACAGCGCCTCTTCGATCCGGCTGCGGCCCCGCCGCGGCTCGTAGAGGCCGCGGAAGTAGAAGACCGCGGGCCACGTCAGCGCCAGGAACGGCAGTAGGCGGAGGTAGTAGTCGAAGTGCGGGGTCGGCTTCTCGCCCACCCACGGCAGCAGGAGGTCGGTCTCGAAACGCAGCCACCACGCCGTGAAGAACGCGGCGACGACGGCGGCGACGTCGATGATCAGACACGCGGCGGCGTGCGCGCGGCTGCGCTTGTGGATCAAGCCCCGACCCTCAGTCTTCGAGAATCTTTGCCAAAACGGATCGCATCCGCTCGCGGAATCTCCCCCTGGAGAACCGTGAGGCCCGGTTGCGCAGGTTCAAGATATTGAAGTGCATTCGCAGGGCTTTGTCAATGCAGCGTTTCAGGCCCTCGGCCCCGTCGATCTCCGGGTAGAGCAGGCCGTCGATGCCGTCCTCGACGATGTCGAGCACCCCGCCGTGACCCACGGCAACCACCGGACAGCCGCACGCGAGCGCCTCGACCGCGGCCATCCCGAAGTCCTCGACCCCCGGCTGCACGAAACAGGCGGCGGTTCGATACAACCCGCGCAGCTCGTGGCCGGACACCGGGCCGAGGAGCTGGATGCCCCTGCCCGCCATCGACTCGAGCCGCTGCCGCTCCGGCCCATCGCCGACGATCCGCAGCTCGAGATCCAGCCGGCGGCAGGCTTCGATCGCTTCGTCCACCTTCTTGTACGGAGCAAGAGCCGCGACCATCAGGGCGAACGGAGTGCCCCGACGCCGGCGTTGGTCACCGTCGTCTGCCGCTGGATCGGGCTGGAAGTAGTCGACGTCGACCGGGGGGGCCACCACGACCGCGTCGCGGTCGTAGTAGCGACGAATGCGATCGCGCACGAAGGTCGAGTTGGCGACGAAGGCGTCGACGCGCGAGCTCGCCCGGACGTCCCAGCGTTGCAGCGCGTCGAGCACGCGATGTCGGACCCGGTCGACGGCGCCGTCGCGCGCGGGGAAGTAGGCGTCGCGCTGGTCCCAGGCGTAGCGCATCGGCGTGTGGCAGTAGCAGACATGGCGCGCCCCTGGCCGCGCCCGCGCGCCCTTGGCCACACAGTGGCTGGTCGAGAGGACGAGATCGAAGTCGGAGAGCTCGAATTGCTCGATCGCGAGGGGAAAGAGCGGAAGGTAGCTACGGTAGGAGCGCCGCAGTCGTGGGGCGTTCTGCAGGAAGCTGGTGCGGATCGGGTGCGACTCGATCTCCGTCGACACCGATCCGGGAAAATGGAAGAGCGTGTGGATCGGCGCCTCGGGCAGGAGTCCGCACAGCTCCTCGAGCACCTTCTCGCCACCGCGCATGCCGGTCAGCCAGTCGTGGACCAGCGCGACGCGCAGGCCGGGAAGGATGCCGTTCCTGTCCATGGACGACGTCAAGGAGCAACATAGTATGGTCGCTCTCATTCTCGAGGAGATCGCGATGTCCGAGCCCTACGTTCGTTGGCTGCCGCTCGCGGCGTCGATCCTGTCCTTGCTCTGCCTCGCGGTGGTGGGGCCGACCGGCGCGCGTGCTGCCGACGGCGGTGCGGATGCGAGCGCCGAGCCCATCCTCGAGGCGGCGCAGCGCTTCCTCCAGACCCTCGGCTCCGAGCAGCGCCAGCGCGCGGTGATGGCGTTCGACGACGAGCGACGCGAGGACTGGCATTTCATCCCGAAGCCGCAGCGCAAGGGTCTCGCGCTCAAGGACATGACGCCGGAGCAGATCCACATGGCGCACGTCCTGTTGAGCGCGTCGCTGTCGCAGCGGGGCTACGCCAAGGCGACGACGATCATGAGCCTCGACGCGCTCCTCAAGCAGATCGAGCAGGAGGCCGGATTCACCCAGATGCTCAGTCTGCGCGATCCGCTCTTCTACTACGTGACCATCTTCGGCGAGCCGGCGCCAGGTGCCGAGTGGGGCTGGAGCCTAGAAGGTCACCACGTCTCGGTGAACTTCACCCTGGTGGGAAATCGCGTGGCGTCGAGCCCGACGTTCCTCGGCTCCAACCCTCACGTCGCTCCACCGGGTCCGCGCGGTGGGCTGCGCATTCTCGGGCGGGAAGAAGACCTCGGCCGAGCGCTGGTGACTTCGCTCGACGCTGGCCAGCGAGCCAAGGCGATCCTGACCGACGTCGCGCCGAACGACATCGTGACGGCGGCCGAGCGCCTCGTCCATCCCGATGAGCCGCCGAAAGGTCTTCCCTCGACCGCCATGACCCCCGACCAGCAGGCCGCTCTGCGCGCGCTGATCGAGGTCTATGTCGAGAACGTGCCGCCGGACCTGCAAGCCAAGCGGCGGGCTCAGTACGAGGGCGCCGACTTCTCGAAGATCTTCTTCGCCTGGATGGGCGCGACCGAAAAGGGCATCGGCCCCGGCTACGGCCACTACTACCGCGTGCAGGCGCCGACCTTCCTGATCGAGTACGACAACGTGCAGAACCAGGCCAATCACAGCCACACGGTGTGGCGTGACTACGACGGAGACTTCGGACGGGACCTCATCGCGGAGCATCGGGCCGCGGTCAAGCACTGAGGTCGAACTTTTTCACCAGGTCCTTCGGCGCCTGGCAGCGCCATGCCTCCTCGATGAGCTGCTTCAATCTTGCGGGCGTGGCGGCCGCGAGTCGCACCAACACGGCCGGGAAGCCGTCGTAGTGCGGCTCGGTGAAGAAGGTCTCCGGGTCCATCGCGAGCAGGATGTCCTTGGCGTCGAGACTCGCCACCCGAACACCGATGACGGTCGGGTTGGGGACGCGCGGTTTCTTGGGGGCGAGACGCTCCTGCCAGACCCAGACGAATCCTTTGAGCTTGTTCTTGTTGCGCACCGAGAAGTGGAAGCCGTCCGCGGCCTCGACGGTCTCGGGCAGCGCGAGCGCGATGCGGCGGACGTCGCTCTGCGTTGGCATCGAACGACCCTACCGCGGCGATGGCGGCGTATCGGGTCGAATCGGGGCGCCGCTCGTCGTCGCGATCGCGAGCACGCGGCCGCCGGTGGCGCGGACCAGCTCCTTCGGGTCGATCGAGAACACCGCGTTTGGTGTGCCGGCGGCCGCCCAGATGGTGTCGAATCCGAGGAGATCTCGATCGATCAGCGTCTCGATCGGTGTGTCGTGACCGAGCGGGGGCACGCCACCGATGGCGAAGCCGGTGCTGGAGCGAACGAAGTCCGCATCGGCCTTGACGATGGCGGCATCGAAATGCGAAGCAGCGAGTCCCTCGTCGACGCGGTTCGGACCACTGGCGACGACCAGCACGGGGCGATCGACATCGGTTCGCCGAAAGACGATCGACTTGGCGATCTGCTCGACCCGACAGCCGATCGCAGCCGCGGCGTCCTTCGCGGTGCGTGCGGACTGGGGAAGGTCGACGATGCGTGCTGAGATACCCGCCGCGCGCAGAGCTTCCTCGATACGCCGAACCGAGTCCTGCCGCGGCTCGGCCATCGACTACTCCGCGGCGATGCCCGGCGGCGAGGGCTCCTCGCCGGTGAGCTTTGCTGCTCGCCGCCGCTGCCGCGGCGTGCCGACGAAGCGCAGCACCGCGGTCGCCGTGTCGTCCGGCCGGTCGAGCCAGGCCAGATGGCCCGCGCCCTTGATGATCTTAGTGCGGGTCGCCCCCGCGATGCCCTGCTCGAAGAGCGACGCGTAGCTCGCCGGGAAGAGCTTGTCCTGCGCGCCCCACAACACCAGCGTCCGCGCGCGGATGCGATGGAGCCGCTTGCGCAGGCCGTGATCGCCCATCGGCCACACCAGTCGCGCGGTGGCCTCGTTGACCCGGAAGGCCTCCATTTCCCACTCGAGCATCTCGGCGTCACTCAGTCCAACCGGAGGAGCGGTGAGCTCTCGCAGCGCGTCGGCGTTCGAGGACAGCAGAGCATCCTGCGCCGGAGGTGTGTTGGCAAAGAACATCACCGGCGGTGCCGAGTCGTCGTAGAGACCGAAGCTGTCGATCAGCACCAGCTTGCGCACCGAGGCGTTGGAGAACGCGGCCGCTTCGGCGGCGAGGATCCCGCCCGCCGAGGAGCCGATCAGGTCACC
>DATAFT010000033.1:0-3903 GCA_036257295.1 Thermoanaerobaculia bacterium | reverse complement strand
GCCGCTTCCAGCGCGCTCCACCCAGCGCCTGCGCCGCCCGGGCGCGCGGTCTCGTTCGCCGCCAACAGCTCGCTCACCAGGCGGTTGTACGCGCCACCGCCGTCGGTGCTGCGACCGTCGACCGCGGCCGCGATCGCTTCGAACGCGAACGCAGACGCCGGAGCGGGGCGCGGCGACGCAGCTCCGATCTCGAAGTCGTTGAGCGCCTCGAAGCACCGCATGACGAACCAGACCTGATAGTCCTCCGGGTACGAGGTCCAGGTCCCTCCCAGGACGATGAGCTCGACCTTGTCGACCGCATGACCGATCGCGCTGAGCGCGGCGAGCCGGGACGCCGTCTGCGCGTAGGGGTCGAAGCGATGATCGGCGGCGCGGCGCGCGCCCGGCTCGCTCGAGAGATAGCTCTTCGGCATGCGCACGTCGCTGGGGCAGAAAATGCAGCGCCCGGGGCAGGGACAGGGCTGGGTCAACACGGTCACCGGCGCCACTCCGCTGCGCGTGCGCATCGGCTTCATGCGCAGGCTGCGCAGCAGGTCGTCGCCGACGGCGAGGCCGGCGCCGCTCGCGGTCAGGAACCGCAGGCCCTGCACCAGCTCGCTGCGCTTGAAGAGACCGCGGCCGTCCTTGGGATGGCGGCGCAGGATCTGATGCAGCGCCGCGGCGTCGAGAGGTTCCGCCGCCGCGCAGGCCTCGACGATCGCGCTAAGCTCGCGCCGATAGCGCTCGGGATGGAACCGCTCGCGGATCGCGGTCTCGCTCATCGGGTCGGATACGTCGCCATGGATCGCGAGACCGTCTGGAGACTCGACCGCATCAATCGTGACTTCTACGCGACGCACGCCGAGGAGTTCCTGGCGACCCGCGCGTCTCCTTGGCCCGGTTGGGACCGACTGCTGCCCTACCTCCGAGGCATCGAGCCTCCGAGCGCTCCGCTACGCATTCTAGACCTCGGCTGCGGCAACGGGAGACTGGGCACCTGGCTCGAGGATCGCCTGGAACGGCGACACGGCTACGTCGGGCTCGACCGTAGCCTGGCATTGCTGTCGCGGGTGCGACCCACTTCGAAGGCCGCCCTTCCTGCGCGCTTCCTCGTCGACGTCGTGCGTTCCGACGGACATATTCCGTGCCGCACGGCGACCTACGACGCCGCGCTCGCGCTCGCCTTCCTCCACCACGTCCCTTCGCTCGAGCTCCGCTCTGCGTTGATCGACGATCTACTCCGCGTGGTGCGGCCGGGCGGCGTTCTCGCTCTCTCGTTCTGGCAGTTCGCGCACGAGGAGCGCTTCGAGCGGCGAATAGTGCCGTGGCAGCGCCTGGGCCGCTATCCGGCGGCGGTCATCGAGCCGGCGCAACTCGAGGAAGGCGACCACCTGCTCGCGTGGGGAGATCGCGACCTCGACCCGCCGGTGGTGCGGTACTGCCACTACACGTCGCCCGAGGCCGCGGAACGCCTGGTCACAGACCGACCCGCTACCGTCCTCGACACCTTCCACGCCGACGGCCGCGGCGGCCGGCTCAATCTCTACCTGGTGCTCCAGCGCTCATGAGACGGACCGCCTTGGCCAGCCTCTTGGACTGGCGCCGAGCTCAGAGCCGAGTGTTGCCTCAACGCTCCGCGGACAAGCCGCTCCGGAGGGTCCGGTCGAGATCGTGACCCTGCCGCGCCAACGCGGCGCGCCGGTAGTAGTAGTAGGCGATACCGAGCGCGAGCACGACGAGATACGCGATCCCATGACGAGGGGAGTCGATTACCCCGAGCACCATGAACACGATGGAGCTCGCAATGGTGAGCCCACCGAACAACGCACGCCCGACCCGGCCCAGCCGGAACTCGGCGCGCTTCGACTCTTCGGGCAACGCGCGCGGAAGGCGCAGCACAACCAACCCGGAGAAGACCTGGAGCAACATGACGCTGATGACCGCGAGCACCGCATACTCGCGGATGGTGGCGCCGAGAAGAGTGCCGAGGACACCGAGCCCGGTCACCAGAGCCACTGCGCCAACCGGCACTGCTCTGGCGTTACGACGCCCGAGCACCGCGGGGAAAGCACGGGCTCGGGCCATCGCCAGGACGTCGCGGGAGTGGATGAGGAGCATCGCGTTGATCGACGTCGCGGCCGCGAAGATGGCGCCAATGGCGATGGCCCCACCCGTCCAGGCGGGAAGGAACACTCTGGCGGCGCTCGCGACCGGGGCATCGACCCCCGCGAGCGACTGCCACGGCAACAGTGCGGGGACCGCGAACGCCACCAGCGAGTAGCAGAGGGCGACGATCACGAAGCTGATCAGCAGCGCGAGCGGGACGGTGCGCCCAGGCCGCTTGATCTCGCCGCCGATCTCGGTGATTACGGTCATGCCGGCGTACGAGAAGAAAGCTGGGACCGCGGCCGCCAGGACCGGGCCGAACCCATTGGGCATCAACGGCGTGAGCAGCGCCGGGTCGGCGTGGACCACCCCACCGACGCCGAAGCCGAAGAGGATGACGAGAAAGGCCACCGTCATCGCCACCTGGAGCCGTACCGCCATCTGGATGGTGGTGAGATTGAGCAACCCGAACCCGAGCGCCGCGACCACGGCGACGCTGAAGCGATCGATGCCGGGAACGAAGTACGCCAGGTAATCGGCCAAGCCGTAGGAGACCAGCGAGATCGCCACGGCCACTGCCACCAGCGTCGCCCACACGCCCATGAATCCAACCACCGGCGCCAATACCTGGCTGGAAGCCACGTTCAGCGATCCGCTCACCGGAATCGCGCTCCCGATCGCGGCGCCGACCACCCCGGCGATCGCCGCGATGGCTCCCGCGATCAGGTACGAGACGAAGGCGCCAGGCCCGGCCTCGGCGGCAAGCTGTCCAGGGAGGATGAAGATCGACGCCCCGATCGTGTAACCCACCAGGATGAAAACCGCGCTGGCGAGGCCGATGGTCCGTTCGGCGGAATGAGAGTCGTTCATGATGCCCCGGCTGAGTGTCCGACCATGCGGGCGGCGTCGGCCGTGAGCCGCACGCGATCGACCTTGCCCACCGGAAGCATCGGCAGCTCGCGGCGCACGAAGAGACGCTTGGGCACCTTGTAGTTCGCCAGTCGTTCGCGCAGGAACTGTCGCAGCTCGTCCTCGGAAGGCTCGGCGTCGCCGCGCGGCACCACGAAAGCGCAACCGACCTCCTGATAGAGCGGATCGGGGAGCGGCACCACGGTGGCCATCGCCACCGCCGGGTGGCCCTCGAGCGCGAGCTCGATCTCGCGCGGATACACGTTGAAGCCGCCCGACTTGTACATCTGGCTGCGGCGGCCCACGATCCGCCAGTTGCCGTCTTCCCGCGCGACGGCGACGTCACCGGTGTGAAGCCAGCCGTCGGCGTCGATCGCCGCGGCGGTGGCCTCCGGGCGACCGAAGTAGCCCAGCATGATGAAGTCACCGCGCACCTGGATCTCCCCCTCCTCCCCGACCGCGCACGGACGCCCGTCCTCGCCCGTCAACCGGACTTCGTACGCCGGGTGGGGCCGGCCGATCGTTTCGGCCAGGGTGTCGAGATCGGCGCCGGGGTCGCTGTAGGTCACTGAACCGGTGGTCTCGGTCATGCCGTAGCTGGTGGCGAGCTTGGCGCCGAGTCGCGACAGTCGGTCGAGCAGCGGCCGTGGTGAGGCGGCGCCGCTCCACAGCACGAACTCGACCGACGACAGGTCGCGCCGATCGAAGTCCGGAACTCCGACGCAGAGCTGGAGCATGGTGGGCACGCCGCCCCAGACGTTCAGTCGCTCGCGCTCGATCGCGTCGAGGGTCGCCGCCGGGTCGAACGTCTCCATGAACACGATGGCGCCGCCGGCGACCAGCACCCACGAGCAGATGTCCCCGGTGCAGGCGACGTGGTTGATCGGGAAGTTGCAGAGGATCCGGACC
>DATAFT010000344.1:0-2634 GCA_036257295.1 Thermoanaerobaculia bacterium | reverse complement strand
CGCAACGCGCGCACCGGGTCGAGCCGGACGGCCCGTAGCGCCGGCACCAGGGTGGCCAGCAATCCCACCCCGGCGAGCAACAGGGCGACGCCGGCGAAGGTCTGGACGTCGGTCGCCCGCACCCCGAACAGGAGGCTCTGGATGGCGCGGGTGAGGGCGAGCGAGGCCAGGACGCCGAGCACGACACCGATGCCGGCGAGGCGCGCGCCGTGCGCGAGCACCATGCCGAGGACATCGCTACGGCCGGCGCCCAGGGCCATGCGCACGCCGAGCTCCTGGACACGCTGGGCGACGTCATACGACATCACGCCGTAGATGCCGGTCGCCGCCATCGTGAGACCGATCACGGCGAAGATCGACAGCAGGACGACGGCGAGACGCCGCTGGCCCACCGAACGCTCGATGAGGTCCTCCATGGTCGCGACCGACGCCAGGGGCAGCGCCGGGTCGATCTCCGCCAGCGCCGCTCGAACCGCCGGCAACGCCGCCATCGGTGCGCCCTCGGTGCGAATGGCGAACGCCATGAACGGTTGCGGCGCCTTGCTGTATGGGAAGTAGACCTGCACGCGCGCCTCGGCGTCGAGCCCCTCGTGAGCCGCGTGACCGACGACGCCGACGACGGTGAGCCATTGCGAGTCGGGGTCGGGGGCGCTGTCGAGCGAGATCCGCTTGCCGATGGGATCGGTGTCGGGCCAGTACCGCTTCACCATCTGCTCGTCGACCACGACCACACCAGGCGCGTCGGCGTGGTCGCTCTCCGCGAAGAACCTCCCGCGTAGTAGCGGGAGGGACATCGCCTCCGCGAAGCCGGGACTGACGATGCGTTGGTCCCCCCAGGGGGCCAACTCGCCAGCAGGCGGGGTGTACCCCTCGACCGCGAAACTTCCCGTGGTCCACGATCCGCCGAATGGCAGCACGCTGGTGACGCCCACCGCGCGAACGCCGGGGACCGACGCGATGCGCTCGATCGCGCGCTCGAAGAACGCGCGGCGCGCCACCTCGTCCGCGTAGGAGGCTTCGGGAAGCGCGACGTTGGCGGTCAGGAGGTTGCGCGGGTCGAAGCCGGGATCGACGGCGTTCACCTTCGCGAAGCTCTTCAGCAGGAGGCCGGCGCCGGCGAGCAGCGAGAGCGCGAGACCGAACTCGGCGACGACGAACGCGCGGCGCAGCAGGGTGCCGGCCCGCCCCGCGATCGCGGCCCGTCCGCCTTCGTGAAGCGTCTCCTGCATCGCCGAACCCGCCACCTGGAGCGCGGGGACCAGCCCGAAGCCGATGCCTGTGACGATCGCCAGCGCGAGCGTGAACGCGAGCACGCCGAGATCCATCTCGATGGCGCGCCCGAGCAGGTTCGCCGGATCGAAGCTCGCGGTGAGCGCCTGGAGTCCGCCCCACGCCAGCGCCGCACCCAGGACGGCGCCGGCGATCGCGAGAACGGTGGCCTCGATCAGCATCTGGCGAATGAGCTGAGCGCGGCTCGCTCCCATCGCCATGCGGATGGCGATCTCCCGGCGTCGGCCCGCGCCGCGCGCGAGCAGCAGGTTGGCGACGTTGGCGCAGGCGATGAGGAGCACGAAGCCCACCGCTCCGAAGAGCAGGAGGACCGCGGGGCGCATGTCGCCGGTAGCCTGATCGTGAAGACGCGTGACCGTGAGCGTCCAGTCCAAGGGGTAGCCGTCACCGAGCTCCTGCTTGCGGGTCTCGGCGAACGAACGCATCTCGGCCTGCGCCTGCTCGAGTGTCGTGCCGGACGCGAGCCGAGCGGTCGCGTTGAGGAATTCCCTGCCCGCGTTCTCGGAGAGCTCCTCCTCGGTGAGAGCGAGCGGCACCCACAGCTCACTTCGTCTGCCGAAGAACGGCCGGAACCCGGGCGGCATCACTCCCACCACCTGGTAGCCCTCGCCGTTGAGCCACAGGGTGCGTTCGAGTGCGGCGGGATCGGCGCCCAATTTCTGTTCCCAGAATCCATGGGAGACCACCACTACCAGATGATGGCCGCGCACGTCCTCCTCGGCGCTGAAGACTCGCCCGAGCGCGGGCGCTGTGCCGTAGGTCTCGAACCATCCCGCGCTCACCCGCTGGGCGAAGACGCGGACTGGCTCGCCCGCTCCGGTGAGGTTGGCGCCCCACCCGCTGTCCACCGCGACGCGCTCGAAGCTCCGGGTGCGGTCGCGGTAGGCGCGGAAGCCGGGCGCCGACACCGGGGCGTCGAGGTCGATCGACGGATAGCGATGCTCGATCGTGACCAGCCGGTCGGGCTCGCGATAGGGGAGCGGGCGCAGCAGCACCGAATCGACCACGCTGAAGATCGCCGTGTTGGCGCCGATGCCCAGCGCCAGCGTGACGACGACGAGCGCGGAGAAGGCCGGGTTGCGCGCCACCCGGCGCAGCGCGTGATGAACGTCGCGGGCGATCATCTGGGGAGATTACGCCCGCCACGACGTTCTGGTTACCGTGAAGAGTGCGCCGCCACCCGCGATGGTCTCGGCGTCGAGCCGCAGCCGGCGATCGTGCGCCCCGACCAATCCGCGCCAGAGCTCTATCCAGGCCGCGAAGACCTCGGGCGCCGGGTGATCGACGCCGCGCATCAACCGGGACCCCTGCTGGCGCACGACGCCGGTGGCGCCGTCGGCGCCG
>DATAFT010000340.1:0-9332 GCA_036257295.1 Thermoanaerobaculia bacterium | reverse complement strand
CTGGTGCTGCCGGCGGCAGCTTGGTTCTGGGTGAGCGACGGCGACACCTTCGCCCTCGAGGCGATCGAGACCGCCGGCACCCCGCGCATCTCGCCCGACTGGATCGAGCACGCTCTTGCGCCCGAGCTCGGCACCAACCTGCTCGCCCTTCCGCTCGATCGCGTGCGGCGCCGGCTCGAGGAGAACCCGTGGCTCGGCCGCATCGAAGCGCGCAAGGAGCTACCCCATGTGCTGCGGGTGACGGTGGAGGAGCGAGTGGCGGCGGCGGTGCTCGAGACCGAGGACGGCCTCTACTACGTGGACGGCGACGGTGAGCGCATCGCGCGGCTCGAGCCCGGAGACTCCGTCGCCTCGCTGGTGCGCGTCGCGGCCGGCGCCACCGCGATCGGGATCTCGCCGGCGCTCGCCACCAGCGAGTCGTCGAGCGTGCGCCACGCCCTGGCGATCGAGGCATCGCTTCACCAGTCGAGCGGCCCGGAGTGGCGGTTGCCGGTGCTGTGGGTCGAGGTGATCGGCGACGACGACTATCGCGTCTATCTGGGCGCGCTGCCGTTCCCGATCCTGGTGCGCACCCAGGACGTGGCGCGGCGGATCGATCTGCTCGAGCAGCTTCGACCCGCGATCCTCGAGCGAGCGCCGATCCTCGCGGAGGTCGACCTCCGATTCGAGAGTCGCGTGATCGTGCGGCCGGCGACCGAGGAGATCGCGGCCGCCGCCGCGGTGGCCAAGCACACGGATAGTCGCGGCGCCGGGGAACCGGACGCCGCGCCGCAGTCGGATGAACCCATGCAATCAACCAGATCGTCGGTCTGGGATCCGCAACCGAAGGAGACTTGAGGGATGGCGAAGACGGACAAGTACATCGTCGGCGTGGACATCGGGTCTTCCAAGGTCGCGGTGTTGATCGGCCAGCCCGGCGACAACGGAGCGATGGAAGTGGTGGGCAAGGGCCTCGCCCCCAACCGCGGCACCCGGCGCGGCAACATCGTCAACGTCGAGACCACGGTCGAAGCGTTGAAGCAGGCGTGCGAGGAGGCCGAGGTGATGGCCGGCTTCGAGATCTCCGAGGCCTACGTCGGCGCCGCCGGGCCCGACGTGCGCTCGGTGAACTCGCGCGGCATGGTCTCGGTCGCGCGCAAGGACCGCGAGATCACGCGGCAGGACATCGATCGCGTGCTCGAAGCCGCGCAGTCGGCGGCGCTCCCGGCGGATCGCGAGATCCTCCACGCCATCCCGCAGGAGTTCATCGTCGAGGACCAGGGCGGGATCCTCGATCCCCTCGGCATGCTGGGTGGGCGGCTCGAGGTCACCGTGCACCTGGTCACCGGCCACGCCACCCGCAACAAGACGTTGCTGACCTGCGTCAATCGCGCCGGCATCGAGGTGCTCGAGATCGTGTTCGAGCCGCTGGCGACCGGCATTGCGGTGCTGACCGACGACGAGCGCGAGCTGGGGGCGCTGCTGGTCGACGTCGGCGCCGGCACCACCGGCTACGCCTACTACTGCAACTCGGAGGTCCACCACTCGGCGGTCCTGCCGATTGCCGCCGGTCACTTCACCAACGATCTGGCGATGGTGCTGCGAACGCCGTTCGCCGAGGCGGAGTCGATCAAGGTCAAGCACGGCTGCTGCCTGGCGTCGATGGTCGAGTCCGACGAAGGGGTCGCGGTGCCGAGCGTGGGCGGCGGGTCGGCCAGGGTGGTGGCCAAGCGCGAGCTCACCGAGATCCTGCAGCCGCGCGCCGAGGAGATCTTCCACCTGGTCCGCGAGGACCTGGCCAAGAGCGTGGGCGAGGCGAGCCTGCGCGGCGGCATCGTGCTCACCGGCGGCGGCGCGCAGCTCGACGGGTTGGTGGAAGTGGCGGAGCAGGTGTTCGACGCCAATGCGCGCGCCGGGTTGCCGAGCGGGCTCGGCGGCCTGGTCGACGTCATCTCGAGCCCGATCTGGTCGACCGCGTCGGGGCTGCTGCTCCACGGCCGTACTGCCGCGGAGACCAAGCCGCGCGTCGCCGGCAAGTCGATGTTCGGCGTGCGCTCGATGATGGGCAGCCTGCGCGGGATGTTCCAGGATCTTCTCTAGACAACGAAACCAATAAGGGGCGCCTCATGATCCTGTTCGAAGATGAAAACACTACTCAGGCTCCTGGTGCGGCCCTGTCCGCGCGCGAGCACGTCCAGCCCGCCAAGATCAAGGTCATGGGCGTGGGTGGCGGCGGCGGCAACGCCGTCAACCGCATGATCGACGCCCAGCTCCGCGGCATCGAGTTCATCGCCGTCAACACCGACCTGCAGGCTTTGGCGAAATGCCGCGCGCCGTTGAAGCTCCAGCTCGGGAAGCTCATCACGCGCGGTCTCGGCGCCGGCTCCGACCCCGAGATCGGCCGCAAGGCCGCGCTCGAGGACACCGAGCGCATCCTCGAGGTCCTGCAGGGCGCCGACATGATCTTCCTCGCCGCCGGTCTCGGCGGCGGCACCGGCACCGGCGCGGTGCCCGTGATCGCGTCGCTCGCGGCCGAGGTCGGCGCGCTCACGGTGGCGGTGGTGACCAAGCCGTTCCAGTTCGAGGGCCGCCGCCGCATGCACCTGGCAGACCGGGGCCTCGCCGAGCTGCGTGAAGCGGTCGACACCGTGATCTGCATTCCCAACGAGCGCCTGCTCAATTTCGTCGATCGCGGCACGCCGCTCACCGAGGCGTTCCTGATCGCCGACGACGTGCTGCGTCAGGGCGTGCAGGGCATCTCCGACCTCATCACCATCCCCGGCGAGGTGAACGCCGACTTCGCCGACGTGCGAACCATCATGAGCGGCATGGGCATGGCGCTGATGGGCACCGGCGTCGCCAAGGGCGAGAACCGCGCGTTCGAGGCGGCGCAGGCCGCGGTGTCGTCTCCTCTGCTCGAGGAGACGTCGATCCAGGGCGCGCGCGGCGTTCTCATCAACATCACCGGCGGCCGCGACCTCACGCTGCACGAGGTGGCCGAGGCAGCGCGGGCGATCTCGGAGATGGTCGACCCCGACGCCAACATCATCTCCGGCCTGGTGGTCGACGAAGAGATGGCGGGCGAGGTGAAGATCACGGTGATCGCGACCGGGTTCAGCGAGCACACGTTCCTGGAGGACCAGGCGCATCGTGCCGCGCGGCGCGATCCGCTGGGCGAGCCGACGCTGCCGGCATGGGCTCGGCTTCCCGAGCGTCACGTCGAGGCACCGGCGGCGAGCGCCGCGCCCGTCATCGCCGCGGCCGCGCCGCTAGTGGACGAGCGCCCGTTCCCCGAGCGGGTGCCGATGACAGCGGCGGCTCCAACGGCGCCCGTTCCGTTGTTCAGGCCGGTCGAGCCACCGCCGTTGCAGCCGGCGCCGTTGCGCGCCGCGGCCGAGACGCAGCCGCTCGATCAGATGGAGCTCGACGGCATGGCGACCGAGGAGCCCGAGGAGCGCGAGGAGAAGGTGCCGTTCTACCGCAAGGTGCTATCGCATCATCACGATCGCGACAAGGGCGGCTTCGGGCCCAACTGGTCGGCGGTGGACGACTACGACATCCCGACCGTGTTGCGCAAACAGATGGATTGATGGAGATGAGTGGTGAATACCACTTGTTTCCGCAGACAGGCTTCCGGGTTGGCGCCCGCGTCAGATCAGGCTCTGGATGTAGGCCTCGATCGCCGGAGCCGTGCAGCGCGTGCAATCGGGATCGACGGCCCCGCTGATGAGGGTCGCGCCGGTGAAACCGAACAGGTAGCGCAGGACCAGAAGACCGTCAGTTAGAGGGGCGAGCGTACCGTCGCCGTCGACGTCGAACGGGGAACGCTCGGCGAAGCGTTGCGCGAAAATACCCCCGTACGAACCATCCTGGCCGAAGCTGTCCCAGACCACGACGACGTCGCCGTTCGGGTCGGTGGCGACGGCGAGATCGAATTGTGCGCCCGCCGTGTAGGTGTTGACCTGGATGTCTTCACCCTGCGGGATCCCGCTTGCAGCGAACCACCGAGCGAACACGTCGCCGTCCCGGTCCCACGCCACGACGAAGCCGCCGTCGTCGCTCATCGCCACATCCGGCTCATGGTGGAAGCCACCGCTCGAGGAGTTGACCTGGAACTGGCTGCCCTCGAACGCGCCGGCTGCATTGAACCGACGCGCGAAGATCTTTTGGGTGTTGCCGCCCACTCCGAGATCGTCCCACACGACGACGAAGGCGCCGCTGCTGTTCACCGCCACCTTGGGATAGCGCTGGAAGTCGGGCGTGTACGAATTGACCTGGAACTCGTTGCCGAAAGCGGCGCCCGCGGCGTTGAAGCGACGGCCGAAGATCCCATCCGCGCCGGGTTGACCTTCCTGCCCCGAGCTCTCCCAGACGACGACGAAGTCGCCGTCGCCGTCCATCGCCACGTCGGCGTTGGCTTGACTACCGGTGTACGTATTGATCTGGACCTCGGGACCGAGCACCCCCCGATGGCCGAAGACGCCGGTATCGGTGAAGCCCCCTGAACCCGTCCAGGTGACGACGAAGTGATCGAAGCTGAGGGACGCGATCGCAGGAGCCCCGTAGGAGGACTCTCCCTCCTCGCCCACCTTGGCGTAGAAGTCGACGAAGTCCTGCGTCACTCCCGCGGCGTCGAAGCGGCGGGCCTTCACATCGCTTCGGTTGAAGGCCGTTTGCCGCCATACGACGACGAAGCTGCCGTTCGCATCGCGGCTGACGTCCGGCACCCACTGGTTGCCGGTGGTGAGCCGGTTGACGCTGAATTGGACCCCTAGGAAGGACCCGTCGGCGTCGAACCGGCGGCCGAAGATCCCCTGGCCGTCGTTGTCCACGTCCCCCCACACCACGACGAAGGCCCCGTCGTCACTCATCGACACGGCTGGCGAGTTCTGCGAGTTCATGGTGAAGGAGCTGACTTGAAACTCGCGTCCCGCGCGGAGAGCCGGACCCTGCGGCGCGATGGCGGAGACCAGGAAAGGCTGGATCACGTCGGCCGTGCAGCGCGTGCAGCTACCGCCGACTGCCCCTGACGTGAGAGTGGAGCCGCTGAAGCCGAAGTAGTGGCGCAGGAGGAGGAGTCCGTCGGTGAGTGGGGCGGCGGTGCCGTCGCCGTCGATGTCGAGCGTCAAGCTCGAGAAGCGCCGAGCGAAGACGCCGTTGGCGTCCCCGTCCTGGTTCATACTCTGCCATGCCACGACGAAGTCGCCGGCGCCATCCAGCGCCACCCTCGGGGATGTCTGGTCGCCGATGGTGTGCTTGTTCACTTGGAGCTCGGAGGTCTTGGGCGCACCGTTGGCGCCGAAGCGGCGAGCGAAGATGCCGGTCGCGCTGCCATCCTGCGACTCACTCCACCAGGTCACCACGAAGTCGCCGTCACCTTCCATCGACACCACCGCCTGACTCTGCTTGGACGATGTGAAGGCATTGACCTGGAGCTCGCCGCCGAGCGCGGTGCCGCTCGAGGAGAAGCGGCGCGCGAAGATCCCGTAGTCGGAGCCGTCCTGAGTGTTGCTCGCCCACGTCACCACGAAGTTGCCAGAGGCTGAGAGGTCCACGCTCGATATGAACTGGTGGTTCGGCGTGTAGACGTTGATCTGGAACTCGCCACCCTGCGGCGCGCCCGAGGAGCTCCAGCGCCGGCCGAAGACGCCGAAGCTGCTCCCGTCCTGCTGGCTCCCCCAGGCCACCACGAAGTCGCCGTCGGGGTCGAGGCCCACCGCTGGGTAGGCTTGATACCCGGTCACGTACGAGTTGGCCTGGAACTCGCTCGCCTGGGCGATGCCGGCCGAGTTGAAGCGTCGCGCGAAGACGCCGGCCCCCGAGCCGTCCTGGCCCGGGCTCTGCCAGGCGATGACGAAGTCGCCGTCGGCGTCGAGATCGAGAACCGGTTGTTTCTGGTGCCCGTCGGTGAAGGTGTTGACCCTGAACTCGGCGGCCTGGGGCACGCCGGCGGCGTTGAACCTGCGGGCGAAGACGTCGGTCGTTCCGCCGTCCAGGAAGCTCAGCCACACGACGACGAAGTCCCCGCTGGAGTCGAGCGCCACCGCCGCGTTGCTCTGCCACCCCGAGGTGAAGGCGTTGACCTGGAACACGAGGCCATTCGGCACGCCCGCCGAGTCGAAGCGCCGCGCGAAGACGCCTTGGTAATCACCGTCTTGACCGTAGCTCTGCCAGACCACGACGAAGTCGCCGTCGGCATCGACGTCGAGGCTCGGCAAGCCCTGGCCGGCTACGGTATGGAGGTTGACCTGGAACTCGCCGCCGAGCGGGAGAACCTGCGCTCGCGCGTCGGCGCTTGGACCGGCGAGGCACGCGAGAAGAGCGAGCCGCGCGAGGCGCATCACCGGATGTGAACTCCCATGCCCGACCAGATGTGCCCAGATCCTACCGGCGGCCACGCCTCCCGTGGATATACCCAAGGATGGCCGCCGCGACGCAGCGCATCCCCGACAGCCGACACGCGGCGAGAGCCGCTGAGGGTCAGCTACAGGACGATCCAGCGGTCCGCGGTCACATCCGCTCGGGAACCGGGAGCCCGAGGATCCCCATCAACGACTCGAGCCCGCGCCGGAAAATAGCGTTGGCCGCGAGCCGCACCTGGCGCAGCGCCACGTCGTCCTCGTGCAGGATCGGATGGCGGTGGTAGATCGCGTGGAACTTGCGCGCGAGATCGATGGCGTGGCGCGCGAGCAGCGATAGCTCGAGCGTCGAAGCGGCACGCTCGACGGTCTCCTCGATCTGCGTCACCGACAGCACCAAGTCCCAGAGGTCGTCGCTCCAGAGCTCGGCGGGCAGCGCCTCGACCTCGGCCGGCGTGACCACGGTGGCGAGCCCGGCGGCCTCGAGCTTGCGGCGGATGTTGGCCTCGCGCACCAGCGAGTACTGGAGATAGGGCCCGGTCTCCCCTTCGAAGTTGAGCGCTTCGTCGAAGTCGAAGGCGATCACGCGCGTAGTGGTGGCCTTGACCATCAGGAAGCGCAGCGCCGCGGTCGCGATCTGGCGCGAGAGCCGCTCGAGCTCCGCTGAATCGAGCTCACGGTTGCGCTCGGCGATGCCGCTCTTGGCCTTGGCCTCGAGGCGATCGAGTAGGTCGTCGGCCTTGACGCCGATCCCCTTGCGCCCCGACATGAGCGTCGCCCGCGGGGCGGCGGCGGCGCTGCCGGCTTCGGCCTCGACTTCCTCGTCCTCGACCGAGGCGGCGACTCCGAGCTGGCGCGCCGCGGCCGGCGAGAGAGCCACCATCTCGTAGGCGAAGTGCACGCTCTGGCGCGCCGCCTCGGCGTGTCCGAGCTCCTCGAGACCGGCGACCACGACCTTCTGCAGATAGCTCTGACGCGCGTCGATCACGTTGATCGCTCGGCCGGCGCGGCCGAATGGGGGCGGGGTGCGGGTGGCGCGGTCTCGAGCCGGCGCCGTCTCCCACACCCCCTCCTCTTCCCACCACTGGTACTCGAAGTCACGGCCGAGCAGGCCGAACTTCCAGAGCTGGTACGCGATGTCCTTGCCGACGTAGGTGACGGTGCCGTCGGAGCGCACCACCACCTTGTCGGGCTCCTCGAGCCCCTCGAACTCCGCGCTGTCGGCGAGCGGCATCACCCAGCAACCGTCGTTCTTGCCCCCACTCTCGAGTCGCAGCACGCCGCTCGCGCGCAGGCGCTCGAACGCGAGCACGAAGAACTCCAGACGCAGGATCTCGCTCTCGCGGGTGAGCAGGTCGTAGCCGATGCCCAGCCGGCGCATGGTCGTCAGATGGCGCCGGACGACGCGGCGGGCGACCAGCCGCCCGAGCCTGGCGCGATCGCCCTCGCCTCGCTCGAGTTGGTGCAGCGTGTCGCGGCGCAGCCGCTCGCGCGAGCGGTCCTCCTCGAACCAACGCCCGACCTCGCTGTAGAGATCCCAGCAGTAGTAGTCGAACGGCTCGGGAATCCGCTCGACGTCTTCGACTCCGAGATGGCGCAGGTCGGCGAGGCCGACCACCACGTCGGCGAGCTGGACGCCGGTGTCGTCGATGTAGTTCTGGACCTCGACCGGATGGCCGAGCGCGCGCAGAGCGGCGATCAGGGTGTCGCCGAGCACGGCGTTGCGCAGGTGCCCGACATGGGCCGCCTTGTTGGGGTTGATGTTGGTGTGCTCGACGATGGTCTTGAGCGGCTGCCCGGCCGAGCGGTCGACCAGCGGTGCGCCGATCGCCGCGGCGGCCAACAGCCGCCGGGAAAGGTGGAAGTTGAGGTACCCGGCGCCTTCGATCGTCACCCGCTCGACGCCGGCCGGGAGGGTGAGAGCGGCCGCGATCTCGGTCGCGATGTCGCGCGGCTTGCGCCGCAGGGTCCGGGCCAGATGGAGGGCCGACGGCGCGGCCAGATCGCCCAGATCGCGCCGGGGCGGGGTCTCGAGCACGGGGGAGTGCTCGACCGAGAAGCGCTCGGCGACCACCCGCCTGACCTCGGCGACGACGGCGGCCTCGAGGGCGCGGAGCATGGGGGCGGAGTGTAGCGTGGGCGGGCCGGCCCGCTACCGGCCTGCCCGAAGGCAGAAACGGACCCCCTGGATACGGTAAAATGGCGCTTTATGGGGGACAAGACGGTCGCGAGGGCCGATAATCGAATAGCCTTCAAGATGAACGAGACCCTGCTCGAGCTGCTCGAGGGGGACATCACCGAGCTCGACGTCGACGCCATCGTCAACGCGGCCAACGAGCACCTGAGCCTAGGCACCGGGGTGGCGGGCGCCATCCGGAAGAAGGGCGGCGAGTCCATCCAGCGGGAGTGCACCCGGATCGGGAGCACGCTGGTTGGCACGTCGGTCATGACCACGGCCGGGGAGCTCAAGGCCAAGCGGGTGATCCACTCGGTCGGGCCCCGCATGGGCGATGGGGACGAGGATCGCAAGCTCGCGTCCGCGGTCCGTTCCGCGCTGGCCCTGGCCGATCGCCATCAGCTCCGTTCCATCGCCATCCCGGCCATCTCGACCGGGAACTTCGGTTTCCCTCTCGACCGTTGTGCCCGGATCCTGCTCACCGAGATCCACCGCTACCTGCAGGGCGGGACCAAGTTGGAGCACGTGGTCGTCTGCCTCTACGGTGACGATTCGTTCCAGGTCTTCCGCCGAGAGCTCCGTCGGGGATTCCGGTAGGAGAGCAGCTTGCCTGCTCCCCGGGCAGGGCGGAGGCAAGCTCTTGTCGCGCTGGCGCGCGACGGCGATCACTCGCGAGCCCGCGGAGCGGGCCCGCGAGAGAGCCGCCCCTACATGACTACGTAACGAAGTAAGCGCTGGCCCGAAGCTGCAGCCGCGTGCGCGGTTGAAACCCGCTGCCCGCGATCGAGAACGCGCTCACCGAAGCCAGGATCGGCAGC
>DATAFT010000188.1:0-3630 GCA_036257295.1 Thermoanaerobaculia bacterium | reverse complement strand
ACCGTCGGCGAGAACGCCACGCGCGACGTGCGCGCCAAGATCGGCCGTGCATCGAGCCATCTGTTCACGCTGCGACAGATGTCGCTCTCGATCGCATCGATGCTCTCCGAGGGCAAGCTGCCCAACACCGAAGCGGCGCTGGTCAAGGACCTCGGCACCCACTTCCAGCAGGAGCTGCCGCAGATCGCGCGCGAGGTGCTGGAAGCGCTGCCGGCGAGCGAGCGCAAGAACACCTATCGGCGCATCCTCGATCGCGGCATCCTGGCGGCGCCCGCCTACACCATCCAGGGCGGTACCACCGAGATCCTGCGCGGCATCATCGCGCGCGGTCTGGGGCTGCGATGAGCCAGGTCCGCGATCTCCTGGTCTCCTCCGCGCGCTCGATCTTCGAGACCACCGTCACCAAGGACGTGATCGACGCCGTCGAGGCCGGACGCTTTCCAGAGCATCTCTGGCAGGCGATCGAAGACAGCGGCCTCGATCTCGCGCTGGTGCCAGAGGAGAAAGGCGGCGCTGGCGTGAGCTGCTACGACGCGGCGGCGATCCTGCGCGTCGCGGGAGCAGCGGCGGCGCCGGCACCGCTGGCCGACAGCATGATCGCGCGGCGCCTCCTCGCCGCGTGCGGGCTCGAGGCCGACCCTGGACCGCTCGCGCTGGCGCAGGTCGACGATGGGGAGGACGGCGCCACGCCGCGAGTCGAGCGTTCGGGCGAGGGCTTCCGGCTCGACGGCGAGGTCCGCGCCGTCCCCTTCGCACGGCACGCGGTCGCGATCGTCGTGCCGGTGGTGTCGCCTGAAGGTCCTCGCCTCGCCGTCGTGACGCGGGGTCGCGCCGCGCTCACCGAGGACACCAACCTCGCCGGCGAGCCGCGCGACACCGTTCGGTTCGACGGTGTGGCGCTGGAGCCGGCGGCGGTCTCCCCCGCCAGCCACACCGCGTCCGCCGAGCACGTCCGTCGGCTCGGTGCGTTCACTCGCGCCGCGCTCATGAGCGGCGCGCTCGAGCACATCCTGGCGATCACCGTCGAGTATGCGCGCGAGCGGATCCAGTTCGGGCGCGCGATCGGTCAGTTCCAGGCGATCCAGCAGGAGCTCGCGGTGCTCGCCGGCGAGACCGCCGCCGCACAGGCCGCCGCCGATGCCGCCGCCGCCGCGATCGACGCCCACGACGGCACCGCCGCGCTGGCGGTGGCGGTGGCGAAGATGCGCGTCGGCGAAGCCGCCGGCCGCGGCTCCAAGGTCGCGCATCAGGTCCACGGCGCGATCGGATTCACGCACGAACACGAGCTCCACTACCGCACCCGACGCCTGTGGGCGTGGCGCGACGAGTGCGGCAGCGAGACTTGGTGGGCGGAGCGGGTCGGCGAGGCGGTGCTCGCGCGTGGCGCCGAAGGGCTGTGGCCCCTGCTCACCTCGAGCTCCGCCGCACGTTCTGCCGCCCGGTAGGGCGCTTCGCCTCCAGCCGCGCTACATTCGAGGGGTCGGATCCATCGACTCCGAGGAGGGTTTCACCATGCCCGACCACGTCTACAAGCGCATCGACTTGACCGGGACCTCGACCAAGAGCATCGAGGACGCCGTGCAGACCGCGATCACCAAGGCATCGAAGACGCTCCACGGCCTGCGCTGGTTCGAGATCGCCGACGTCCGTGGCGACATCGAGAACAACAAGGTCTCGCACTGGCAGGTGTCACTCAAGATCGGCTTCACGCTCGACGGGTAATAATCGCGGCCTCATGCCCGCCCCAGCGCAAGTCGAGTCCCGTCGGCGCGGCGCGGTCGTAGTCACGGGAGCCTCGAGCGGCATCGGCGAGGCCTGCGCCCTGCATCTCGATCGAGCCGGGTTCGAGGTCTTCGCCGGCGTTCGACGCGACCTCGACGCCGCCGCGCTGTGCTCGAAGGCACCGGGGCCTCTGCGCACGCTGCTGCTCGACGTGACCGACGGCGCATCGATCGCGCGTGCCGCAGACGCGGTGCTCGAAACCGTCGGCGATCGTGGCGTCGCCGGGCTGGTGAACAACGCCGGCGTCGTGATCCCCGGGGTGCTCGAGTTCCTCGACCTCGACTCGCTGCGCCACCAGCTCGAGGTCAACGTGGTCGGGCAGGTCGCGGTGACGAAGGCGTTCGTGAGCGCGCTGCGACGGGCGCGCGGGCGCGTCGTCAACATCGGCTCGATCAGCGGTCGCGTGGCCCTCCCGTTCGTCGGCCCTTACAGTGCGTCGAAGTTCGCGCTCGAAGCGCTCAACGACAGCCTGCGTCTCGAGCTACACGCTTGGGGCATCGACGTTTCGCTGGTCGAGCCGGGAAGTGTCGAGACGCGGCTCTGGGAGAAGAGCGACACCTCCGCCGACGAGGTGGTGTCGACGTTGTCGAAGGATGCGCTCGCGCTCTATGGCAAGGCGATCGCCGCCGTGCGCGCGACCTCGAGACGATTCGAGGAGCGGGGCGTGCCGCCGATCCGCGTCGCCCGCGCCGTCGAGCACGCTCTCACCGCGCGCCGGCCCAAGACGCGCTACCTGGTCGGCCGCGACGCGCGCGCGCAGGCGTTCGCGCGCTGGCTGCTGCCCGACCGTCTGCTCGATGCGGTGCTGCGGCGAGAGATCAGGCGCTCGGCCGCGCGCGCAGAGGCCCGCTCGCGGCTGTGACGCGCCCGCGGCGCGTCGCTGTGCGACCCGCCCGACCGCTACTCAAGCAGGCTTGTCAGCCTCGACTTCGAGGTTGACCATCGGCATCAGGATCTGGTCGCCCTCGCCGCGGTCGCAGCCGGGACGGACGCGATCGAGGAGCTCGTCGAGAAAGTCGGCGCGCCGGTCCTCGGGGAGGACCTGGGTGAACGCCACCCACGTGGTTCGCAGCCAGCCCAGCAGTGCCGCAGCGTTGCCATGGTGCATGGGCTTGCGCACCAACTCGACCCGGCGCGGCACCAGGCCCGCGTCACGCAGCCAGCCCTCGTACTCCTCGGGGCCGCGGAAGAAGTGAGGCGAGACCGCCGATTCCAGGAAACCGGCCCAGCGATCCTTCTCCTCGGTCATTTCCGCCAACACGCGATACACCACCGCCGCGGTGCCGCGTCCGCCCATCGAGAAGAAGGTGCGGCCGCCGGGCACGAGCGCGGCGGCGACTCCTCGCAGCACGGCCGGCTGATCGCGCGCCCAGTGGAGCGCCGCGTTGGAGAAGGCGATGTCGAAGCAACCGTCGAAGTCGAGTGCCTGCGCGTCGCGCCGTCGGCTCTCTCGCGGCGCCGCCTAGCGGCGTCGCGAGTGATCGCCGTCGCACCGGAGGCGCGACAAGAACTCGACATTGGGCGCCGCCCCGCCCCAGGTGCTCTGCGCGAGCTCGATCATCGCCGGCGAGCTGTCGACCCCGATCACCCTGCCGCGCGGCACTCGTCTCGCCAGCTCCATCGTCACCTTGCCGTCGCCGCAGCCGATGTCGAGCACGCGGGCGTCGGGCGCCGGGCGCAGTCGCTCGATCACCGACAATGCCCAACCGAACTGGCCGCGCGAGTTCCTGGCGTAGTCGTCCGCGTCCCACTGGATCGCAGGCATCGTTCGTCTCCGCCTCAGGCGCGGGAGCTTACGCGACGCGGGTCGCGCCGGCCGGGTCTTGCTGCTTCTCGGCCCTCCACCAC
>DATAFT010000172.1:0-7024 GCA_036257295.1 Thermoanaerobaculia bacterium | reverse complement strand
CGATGGCGCGCCGCGCCGAGCGCTCTGCTTCATCGCTGGGCAGGCCGTGCAGTCGTAGGTAGAGGTGCACGAAGTCCCAACCGGTCATGCCACGCGGGAAGGTCTCGTACTGCGTGCAGTAGCCGACCTGGCGGAAGAGCTGTTCGGGACGACCGGGAGTGAGGCCGAGCACCTCGACGGTGCCCTCGGTCGGCCGCAGGAGGCCGGCAGTCAAGTTCATGAGCGTCGACTTCCCCGAGCCGTTGGGGCCGACCAGCGCGGTGATCCCTGGGCCGATGGTCAGGTCGATGCGGTTCACCCCCAGCACCTCGCCATAGAACTTCGAGACGTCGGCGAACACGATCTGTCCGCCGGCGGGAGTCGCGGCGCTCAGGAGACCACCTCGTGCGCGCGGATCTTGCGGTGGAGGAGAAGAGCGGCAAGCGCAGCGAACGCGGCGATGGCGAGCCAGCAGACCAGGACCGGCAGCTCCCGATCGCCCGACCAACCGAGGATGCTCTCGACGGCGAACAGATCGACCCAGATCGTCTTCATCTGCTCGCCGAACATCAGGAGCGTTCCCCAACGCGTTTCGACGATCTGGTTGATCGCGGTGCCGAACGCGCCGCCCAGGACGAACAGCACGAAGAGCGCGCCGGTGGCGAGCGGACGCCATCGGATCCACGCCGAGATGGCGAGCGACGCGAACGAGAGGAAGACGATCCACAGCAGCGAGCCGAGCAGGATGCCGATCGGGATGCGCGCGTTGCTAGTCAGCCAATCGCCGCCGGCGAGCGAAGCCTGCAGCACGACCAGCAGCAGGCCCGGCGCCCAGGTGAGGGCCGAGAGCAGCGTGCCGAGGATGGCGAGCTTGCCCAGCATGTAGTCGCCGCGGCGCATCGGGCGCGACAGGTAGAGCGGCATCGCGCCGTGAGCGAGGTCGGGCCCTACCATCGACGGTCCCGCGAACGAGGCGAACAGGAAGGCGAGATTGGCCTGGATGACCATGAGCCAGAAGAAGAAGGTCCCCGACAGCGTCTTTTCGAGCTCGTCGTCGGGGGACCACCGCACACCCAGCACCTGCAGGAGGTCGAGGTTGTTCGCCAGGTAGATCAAGGCGGCAACGACGACGACCGGCAGGCACGCGATGATGAAGAGCACCAGCAGCAGCCGCTTCGAGAAGACCTCGGCCAGGCCGAAGCGCGCCAGCGTCCAGAACAGGCCGCGCGGCGAGCGGCGCTCGCCGGAGTAGCCGCGGTAGCGGCGGTCAAAGACCGGCACGAGGCTCCTCCGCATCGGCGCGGTTCGCCGCGGGCGCAGCAAGGCCATCCATCGTGGCGCGGCCATTCCCGCCGGCGCCGCTCTCTTCCATCGCTCTCAGGAACAGATGCTCGAGCGAGTTGCGCGAGCTGGTGAGTCGCCGTAGCTGGACCCCGCGCTCGCCAGCTATGCGCCAGAGCTCGCGTGCCGCCACACCCTCGGGCAGCACGATCTTCAGCCGTCGGTTGGGCAGCTCGGCGACCTCGCAACCCAGCGCCGCGAGCGCCGCCGCGAACTCGCCGTCGCCGCCGCGCGTTTCGAGCTCGAGGAAACGTTTGTTCTCGAGGCGCTCGGCGGCGAGGTCGGCGATGGTCGCCACCTGCCCTTGGCGCAGCACGATCACTTCGTCGCACACCGCCTCGACGTCGCGCAGCAGGTGCGACGAGATCACGACGCGCACGCCGGTGTCGGCGATCTCGCGGATCAGCCGCAGCATGCGCTGCCGCGCGCCAGGATCGAGGCCGTTGGTGGGCTCGTCGAGCAGCAGCACCTCGGGGCCGTGCGCGATCGCCTGCGCCAGCTTCGCGAGCTGCTTCATGCCCAGCGAGTAGGTCTCGAGCTTGCGATAGCGCGCTTCGCCCAGCCCGACGTAGAACAACGTCTCGTGCGTGCGCTCGAGCGCCGCCTTGGGCGGCAGGCCGGCGAGCTCGGCCATCATGCGCACGAATCGCACCGCGGTGAGGTGTGCGATGTAGGCGTCGCTCTCGGGCATGTAGCCGAGGCGGCTCTTGAGCGCGATGCGGTCGCTGGTGATGTCGCGGCCGAGGATGCGGGCCGTGCCGGTCTGCGGGCGATGAAAGCCGAGGAGGGTGGCGAGCAGCGTCGTCTTGCCGGCGCCGTTCGGGCCCAGGAGACCGACGACGCGGCCGGAGAGCTTGCCGCTCAGTCCGGCGAGGACGGTCCGGCCGCCGAGGCGGACCTCGAGACCGTCGAGCTCGAGGAGCGGCGGGGGCGAGGTCATTCAACTGACTTTACGCCGTTATGCACGCGCGAGTTTCGCCATCGCTCCCCTTTTCAGCTGGTGTCATCGAATCGCGAATAGGCTCATCGTTCGTTTCGATCAGACAACTCCGCTCAGAGCGCGGCGGCAACGGGTGCCGCCGCCTCGTCCCCGCCCGACTCCGTCGCGTGCCCGAGGATGGCGCCGCCGAGCGCAAACAGCTTCTCGAACGACAGGCCCAGGGGTCCCGCGCCGCCGCGCGACACCAGGCGCACGCGATCGGCGTCGCCGTAGGCGAGCACCAGCATCGGGCCGATCTCTTGCGCCAGCGCCTCGATCTGCTCGCGATCGCCCTGCGCGAGCGCCCCGCCGAGGAGCTCGGCGAGCGGACCCGCGGCGCCGCCGAGGTCTTGCCAGACCAGTGCCGAGAAATCGGTTTCGGCGTCACTCGGCAACCGCTCCTGGAACGCCTGCGACGCGGTCAGTGTGGTGCCGGCGTCGCGATGCGCGATCGCTTCGAGCACCAGCGCCCGCGACGGCGCGGCGACCAGGTAGCCGTCGACGAAGCTCATCGTCGCGAGCTCGGTTCCATCGGCGGTCGTGACGGTCAAGAATCGGCGGCCGTCGAACTCCTCCTCGCCGAACCGCATGGCGGCGCGACCCTCTTCGGCGGCGGAGCGGTTGGCGGCTTCCATCGCGCGGCCCAGCACGTACTCGAGCTTCGAGGGATCGACCACCTCGACCACCACCTTCCAGGAAGGCTTCGGCAGCAGCGGACCGTCGATCGCGAAGGCCACATCGCCGCCCAGCGTCGCCGCCAGATCGTCGCGGAGCGAGAACCCGAGCTCGGCCTCGAGCTTCGCGAGCTCGTCGAGCGGATTCTCGCCACCTTCGCCCTCGCTCTCCGCGGCGCTCGCGATCGCCAGCATCTCGTCGAACATCTCGACCGGACTCTTCGACAGACCGGCGACGACGAACGCCGCGTTCGCGGATACGAACTCGAGCGCGCCCGACGGCGCCGGTGCGGCCAACCACGCGGCCGCGCCGCGCCGTTGCGAGGCGAACACGAGCGTCGCGCGCGTCTCGTTGGCGCCATTCACCGACTCACTCTCGAGCAGGAACTGCTCCGCATCGGCGAATCCGAGCGCCTCGAATCCGTCCTCCGGCTCGCCGTCATTCCCCGCGGCGGCCGCGGCCAGGATGCGTGCCGTGTCGACACCCACCAGCCAGCCGGTGCCGTCGCGGTAGATCTCGCTCAACCGTGCATGAAGGTCGCTGCCGGCGAAGCTGGTCCCAGCCGCGAGCTCGGCCAGGCGACGGCCGGAGGTCGAGGCCGCGAACAAGCCGTCGGGGGAGTGCCAGAGGTAAAGGACCTCGTCGTCGGTCGCTTGCGACGGATCGTCGATGCGGCGCACGTGCTCGCTGCCGATCTCGGCATTGATCCGCGCGACGTGGGCGTCGACCAGCGCGTCGAAGCCGGCGGCATCGAGGACCTCCGCCATCACCAGCGGTTCGCCCGGCTCGCCGTCGTCGCCGATGGCGAGTGACACCGCGCTCTCCCCGCCCAGGTGCGAGCCGAGCTCGCGCAGTTGCTCGAGGGCGTCCTCGAGGTGCGTCTCGGTGTCGCCTTCGCCGTCCGTGCCGCCCGCGAAGTGCTGCGTCCACCACTCGGCCAACGCCGGGTTCTCGGTGACGCGCTGTTCGATCAGGGCCCACACCTCCGACAGCTCTTCGGCGACGTTCGGCAGGCCGACCCAGATGGAGGTGCCCACCGGAGCGCGATCGAGCAGAACGGTCGAGGTGCGGCCGCCGGTGGCGAGTGTCGCGTCGATCTCGCGGCCGAGTGACGCCAGCGCCGCGATGCGCTCGCGGTACGCGGCGGCGTTGCGGCTCCAGGCCACCTCGGTCACGAGCGCCACGCGTCCGAGCTGCGCGGTGGTCGCCATCTGATCGCCGGCGCGCAGCACCGCCCGCTGGGCGCCGTGATCGACGTGCACCTCGCCGTCGAGCACGGAGACGCGCGAGCCGCGCACACCGTGGTGGACCGAGAAGATGGTGCCGACCACCGAAGCCAGGCAGTCGTCGGTGCGCACGTAGAGATGGCCGCTCTTGCGCTCGGCCGCCTCGACGATCAACGCGCCGCGCTCGAGGTCGAGCACGACGCCGTCGGAGCGGCGGCGCAGCGCCAGTTGCGAGCGCTCAGCGAGCTCCACCCGGCTGCCGTCGGCGAGCTCGAACACCGCGCCCGAGTCGCTGCCGGTGCGGACCGTGCTACCGCGCTCGAGCTCGTAGCCCGCGGCGATGGTGCGCACCGCGCCGCCGTCTAGCACCGCGAGCTCGCCCTCGATCGCTCGCACGCGGGCCGAAGCATCGGGTCCGATCAGGCCGAGCCGGCTGGAGAGGAGCGCCGCACCGGTCGCCATCACGCCGACGATGCCGGCCGCGATCGCGTAGCGGAGCCCCGGCGACCACCGCCGCGGCGTTTGCCAACCGGCGGAGGTGGCGGCGGCGGTGCCAGCGCGGCGCGCATCGGCCACCGCGCGCCGGCACGGCACGCACTCGCGAGTGTGATCCTCGAACAAGATGCGGCGCGGCTCGGTGAGCGCGCCGGCGAGGTAGGCCGGGATCAATCCGCGGAAGCCGTCACAGCCGCGGATGCGGTGGTCCGGCGCGCCGTCGATTGCGACTCCGGTGGATCCGGAGGGGCGGAGCTCGTCCGCGACCCTCACCCCGTCGCTCGTCTCATCGAGCTCCGCCGCCAGGCGCCGCGCGACGCGGTCGCGCGCAGCGGCCATCGCCTGCGCATCGAGCGGCTGATCGCGCGCGGCGGCGACGGCGCTATCGAAGAGCTCTTCGGGATTGCGGCGCTCGATGCTCATCGGACGACTCCTTCCAGGGTGGCGAGCTCCTTACGGAGCCGCGCCCGCGTGCGGTGAAGCAGGACGGCGACGAGCCCCTGGGAGATCCCCATCAGGCTCGCGATCTCACGATTGGGTAGACCTTCGAAGTAGCGCAAGGCGAAGATCTCGGCGGAGCGTGGCGACAGGCGCGCGATCGCCAGGCGCAGATTGGCGCGCAGCTCGCGGTTGCTCTGGTCGCGCTCGGGATCGGGCGCGGAGCTGGCGTAGGTGTCGGCGGCGCCGGCAGCGCCGACCACCGCGGGCTCGAGCGGCACCCAGCCCGCCCGCTGGCGCGATCGCACGACGTCGAGCGCCGCGTTCACCGCCGAGCGGTGGAGGTAGCCGCCGGCCTCGGCTTGCACGATTCCCCGGCCCATGCGGTCGCCCGCGCCGTCTCCAGCGCGGCGGGCGAGGCGCAGGAAGACGGTCTGCAGCACGTCCTCAGCGTCGGCCGGGTTGCCGGTGATGCGGTAGGCGGCGCGGAAGACCGTCTCGGAGTGGTCGCTCCAGAACCGTTCGAGGCGGGCGAAGCCCGACGCCGGGGCCGAGTCTGCGGCTCCAGCTACGGATTGTCGCGCGGGCGGTGTCGGTGCGGGGGGTGCCACAGGGTTCCTCGGGTCTTCAGCTTGTTAACGCTGGGATCCGAGGATTCTTACGCCGCGGCAACGATTCAGGGCGCCGAGCCGTGGCAGCGGACAGTGTAAGACGCGATTAGTCCCTCGACTGCGCCGCGAGCGGTAGGTCGGGGAAGTACCGGCGGAGGTAGCCTCGATCCTTGGCCGCCAGCGAATCGGCCTGAACCGACGCATGGGCCGCAATCAGGAAGTCGGGGATCAAGTACTGCCATGGTCCGCCGCGGTCGCGATAGGTCTTGAAGGTCTGGCCGGCGAGCCAGGCAGCCTCGGCTCCGATCGCGTCGAGCTCGACGCCGAGAGCATGCAAGGCCGCCTCGAGCTGCGAATGCGACTCGAAAGCAGGGGCGACCTCGGCGTAGACAACCTCGCAAACGGTCAGCCGACCCTCGCGGCGGGCTCTCACCAATGTCTCCATCCAGCGATCGGCTCGCGGCTCATCCAGGAAGATCGCGAGCAGAACCGACGAGTCCACGGCGACTATCACGTCTTGGCGCGCGGTAGAGAAACCGGCCCTCGAGTCTCTTCGAGCCACTCGTCAGCGGTCCCTCCGAGCCGGCCTCGCGCGCAGCCCCGCACGGCGCGCATGGCGTCCTCATCGAAGACCGGGGTGGCCTTCAGAAACGGAGCCTCCTCGTCGAAGTCCAGGATTTGACCAGGCTCGAGGCCGAGTCTCTTGCGAATCTTCACGGGGATCGTGATCTGACCCTTGGAAGTCAGCGTGGCCTTCATGTCCTCAGTGTAGGCAGAGCGGGTAAGGAATACAAGTAAGGAAACAAGGGAAGGAAGTGAAGTGGCGAGCAAGCGGCACTGCTCCACCGTGCTACCCGTCCCAAGGCGTCGGTAGCCAATCGGCTATCATGGATAGCGATGGCTCTCTCACGACTCGTGCGCGAGGCGCGACTACGGGCTCAGCTTTCGCAGGCGGAGCTGGCACGGCGCGCCGGCGTCGCCAAATCGACGATCGGCCGAATCGAGACCGGCGCTCGCTCGCCCACGGCCGATCTGGTCGATCGTCTCGTCCGAGCCGCCGGGTTCGAGATCGACGCGCAGCTGATCGCTACGGACCCAGACCAGGACTCGCTGTTCGAGCGGACCCTCGCGCGCTCTCCGGCGCAACGGCTCGCCGACGCCACACGCGCAGCGCGGTTCGTCCTGCGCGGCCGGCGCGCGCTGAGGTCGGCGCGTGGCTAGCGGCGACTTCGACCCGGAGCGGTTGTTCCGTGCGTTCGACGAAGCGGGCGTCCGCTTCA
>DATAFT010000111.1:0-4100 GCA_036257295.1 Thermoanaerobaculia bacterium | reverse complement strand
CGCCAGCAGCGCGACTTCCTCGACCGCGGCATCGACCATCTCAAGCCGATGGTCCTGCGCGACGTTGCCGAGGACATCGGCATGCACGAGTCGACGGTGAGCCGCGTGGTCTCCAACAAGTACATCCACACGCCGCGCGGCCTCTACCCGATGAAGTTCTTCTTCCACAGCGGCATCGACCGGGAGTACGGCGACAACATCTCGTCGCTCACGGTGAAGCGCAAGATCCAGCAACTGATCCAGGGCGAGGATGCGCGCCGGCCGCTCTCGGACAGCGAGCTGATGCGCGTGCTCAATCGCGAGGGCATCAACATCGCCCGGCGCACGGTGGCGAAGTACCGTGACGAGCTGGCGATCCCGTCCTCGACCGATCGCAAACAGATCTTCTAGTCTTCCCCTAGCTGCGATGTTCGAGACCCTCGAGCGGATTGCGGATCCGTTGGCGACGCGCGCGCCGGCAGAGCGGCGCGAAGCGACATGAGCCTGCGTGAGCTGGTCGACCCCAAGCTGGTCTTCGCCGACGTCGACGCTGGAAGCCGCGAGCGCGCGCTGCGCTGTCTCGCCGAGCGCCTGGCGCTCGAGGGCGCCGTGCCCAGCGCCGACGACCTCCACGCCAAGCTGCTCGAGCGCGAGCAGCAGGGCTCGACCGCGATCGGCAACGGCGTCGCCATCCCGCACTGCAAGCTGCCGCGCCTCGACCGCGTGGTGGTCGCGGTCGGACTGGCTCCGGACGGCGTCGCCATCGACACCCCCGATCACCAGCCGGTGCGGCTGTTCTTCCTGGTGGTCTCTCCCGAGAGCTCGCCGGCGGCCCATCTCCAGACCCTGGCCGCCATCGCCAAGTGGCTCAAGGGTGATCGCAACCTGGAGCGCATCCGCGCCGCTACCACCAGCGACGAAGTCAGAGCCTGCCTGTCGGGCGACGGAGTAGGAGGAAACCGTGGCTGAGCAGGGCGAGCATCAGAGCTTCGTCGAGGTGGGCCGGCTCCTCGGCGAGGAGCTTCACGACCTCCACCTCGAGATCCTCTCGGGGGAGAGCCATCTCCGCAACCGCATCACTCACCCGCGGGTGCAGAAGCCGGGCCTCGCCTTCGCTGGTCACTTCCCCTACATCAAGCCCGGCCGGGTGCAGATCGTGGGCGAGAGCGAGCTCAACTATCTGCTCACGCTCGAGGCCGCAGAGCGCCGCGAGCGGTTCCGCCGCATCACCGCGCTGCCGATTCCGGTCTTCATCGTGACCAAGGGCCTCGAGGCGTTGCCCGACTTCCTCGAGGCCTGCCGCGAGCAGGAGGTCCCGGTGCTGCGCTCGCCGCGGCTCTCGTCGATCGTCATCCAGCGCGTCGGCTACTTCCTCGAGGAGCATCTGGTTCCCTCGACCACCGTGCACGCCGTGCTGCTGGACGTCTACGGGCTGGGCGTGCTGCTGATCGGCCGCAGCGGAGTCGGGAAGAGCGAGTCGGCGCTCGACCTCATCACCCGCGGCCACAGCCTGGTCGGCGACGACCGCATCCGCATCCGCCGCTATCCCAACGACGAGCTGATCGGCGACTGCTCCGAGCCGCTGCGCCATCACATGGAGCTGCGCGGCATCGGCATCATCAACGTCAAGGACCTGTTCGGCCTGGCCGCAGTGCGCGGACGCAAGTCGATCGATCTGGTGATCGAGCTCGAGCCCTGGGAGACTGGAAGGCCGTACGATCGGTTGGGGCTGGAGGAGACGGTTTACCGCATCCTCGACGTGCCCTGCCCCTACATCCGCATGCCGGTGGCGACCGGACGCAACGTCGCGATCCTGGTCGAGATCGCGGCGCGCAACCACGTGCTCAAGCTGCAGGGGCACTTCTCGGCGCAGGAGTTCGCTCGATCGCTCGAGGAAGAGATAGAGCGCCGGCGCAAGGCCGCGGCGACCTGACCGCGCGCGGCGAGCGCCGCCGGCATCAACGTGATGACCACCCCGACCCGCCCCCGCATCCGCCTGGCGCTCATCACCGGCCTCTCCGGCTCGGGGAAGAGCTCGGTCGCGAAGTGCTTCGAGGACCTCGGCTACTACTGCATGGACAACGTCCCGCTTTCCCTGCTGCGGCCGCTGCTGCGCAACCCGGTGGAGCATCTCGGCCTGGAAACAGACCGCCTCGCCATCGTCACCGACGTGCGAGCGCCCGGCTTCGCGGAGGAGCTGCCGCTGCTGCTCCAGGAGCTCGCTGCCGCCGCGGGTCCTGCCCGGATCGAGCCCACCCTGCTCTTCCTCGAGTCCTCCGACGAGTCGCTGGTGCGCCGCTTCTCCGAGACGCGGCGGCGCCATCCGCTCACGCTCAAGGAGGACACCAGCCTGCACGAGGCCATCGTCGAGGAGCGCCGCCTGCTCGCCAACCTGCGCGGCGCGGCCGACATGATCTTCGACACCAGCGAGTGGTCGATCCACGAGATCCGCCGCCAGGTGTGGGGGCGCTTCGCCGATGACGCTCCGGAGCGCCCGCAGCTGGTGGTCTCGGTCAACAGCTTCGGCTTCAAGCACGGCATTCCGTACGGCACCGATCTGCTGTTCGACGTCCGGTTCCTCGACAACCCGCACTTCGTGCCCGAGCTGCGCGCGCTGACCGGCCGCGACGCCCGCGTGGTGCAGTACCTGGATTCGGGATCGGAGTTCCAGGAGGTGGTGCAGAGGTTCGAGGACCTGCTGCTCTTCCTGCTGCCGCGCTACCGCGACGAGAAGCGCAGCTACCTGTCCGTGGCGGTAGGCTGCACCGGAGGCCGTCATCGCTCGGTCGCCGTCTGCGAGCGGCTGGCCCACCGCCTGGCCGAAGCGGGCTGGGCGGTCCGTGTCGACCACCGCGACATCGCCAAGGAAGGTTAGAGGGCAGCTTTGATCAAGAAGCTCATCGTCAGCCACGGCCAGGTCGCCGCGCACCTGGTCCACGCCGCGCGCCGTATCAACGCCGAGCCGCTGGGGGACATCCGCGTGCTGTGCCTGGAGTGGGACATCTCGCTCGACAAGGCGCGCCGGCAGGTCGAAGACGTCCTGCGCGAGCTCGGCCGCGGGGAGGGCGTCCTCATCCTCACCGACGTCTTCGGCGCCACGCCGTCGAACGCCTGCGCGCCGTTTCTCGAGCACGGAGTGGTGGAGATGGTCACCGGCGTCAATCTGCCGATGGTCATGCGCCTGGGCACGCACCAGAACCAACCCAAGACCGTAACCGAGCTCGCCGACTGGATCCAGGGCAAGGCGGTCAAGAGCATCGTCCATCTGGGCGATCCGCCGGCCGGCTGCCGGCCGCCAGCGGGGAGTGGCGGCGCCGGGAGCGCGCCGTGATCGAGGTCGCGGCGCCGATCGTCAACCGCCTCGGCTTGCACGCGCGTGCCGCCGCCAAACTGGTCCACCTGGCGTCGTCGTTCGAATCGGACGTGCACCTGGTCTCCGACGGCGAGGTGGTCGACGCCAAGAGCATCCTCGGCGTGCTGCTGCTGGCGGCGGCGCAGGGCATGACCATCACCGTGCGTTGCTCGGGCCGCGACGAGCAGGAGGCGCTGGCGGCGATCACCGCTCTGATCGCGGGCCGCTTCGGAGAAGAGAGCTGAAGCAGGGCGGCGAGATGCGCGTCCTCGAAGGACTCGGCGTCTCGCGCGGCGTCGCCATCGGCCGCGCGGTGACGGTGGCTGATCCCGGCGATCGCGTTCTTCGCTTCCATCTCGACGAGCACCAGATCGACCCCGAGATCCAGCGGTTCGAGTTGGCGCGCCGCTCCGCCATCGGCGAGCTGGAGAGGGCCCAGCACAAGATGGGGGAGACTCTGGGCGAGGACATCGCGGGGATCCTCGAAGCGCAGGCCCTGCTGCTAGCGGATCCCACCTTCGTCGGCCGCGTGATCGAGACCATCGTCCAGCACCAGGTCAACGCCGAGTGGGCGGTGCTCCGCACCACCGAGGAGTACGAGCGGCGCTTCGCCGAAGTCGAGACCGGTTACCTGCGCGAGCGCGGCGAGGACCTGCGCAACGTGGCCAACTACTTGCTGCGCGGCCTGGCCGGGATCGCTCACCACGAGCTCTCGGAGATCCAGGGCGACGTGGTCATCATCGGGCGCGAGCTCACCCCCACCGACGCG
>DATAFT010000106.1:0-14490 GCA_036257295.1 Thermoanaerobaculia bacterium | reverse complement strand
GGGTCGGTCGCGGCGAGACGCGGAGATCTCGTCGCTGCGGGAGCGCTGGCGCTGGCTGCGCAGCCGTGGCGCCGCTTGCTTCGGGCTCTCCTCGGCGCCGCCTTCGGCGCGCGACCGCCGCGGCTTGCCGCGAAAGACCGCGCCGCCTCTGCCGCCTCGCTCGCCGCCAGGTGTGCCGCGCCGCGAGCGATCGACCGGCGTCATTTGTCCTCCAGACGCTCGTCGTCCTCGCTCCAGTCGAGCGTCGCCAGGGTGGGCTCGATCTCGTCCTCGAGCTCCTCGTCAGGCGCGTGGTCCGGCCAGTCCAGATCATCAGGACTGGCGAGAGAGTCGATCTCGCTCGCGGGCTCATCCGCGAGGTGGTCGCTCGCCTGCGTGCGCCGCTCCTCCTCGAGGTCGGCGTGGTCGAGCTCGGCCTCCGGGTCGGGGAGACCGCGGTGGAGATCCAGCGACTCTTGCGTGCTCGTCCTGCCGTCGCCCTCCGCCTCGACCTGCGACTGGAGCATCTGCTCGAGCTCTTCGAGTGGCGGCAGGTCCTGCAGCCGGTTGAGCCCGAAGCGAACCAGGAACTCGCGCGAGGTGCTGTAGAGGAACGGCTTCCCCACCACCTCCTTGCGCCCGGAGATGCGGACCAGACGGTGATCGAGCAGCGTCTTCAACACGCCCGCGGTCGAGACGCCGCGCAGCTCCTGGATCTCGGGTCCGGTGACCGGCTGGCGATAGGCGACGATGGCGAGCGTCTCGAGCGCGGCCATCGACAGCTTGGTGCGTCCGGTGACCTGGAAGAACTTGCGCAGGTAGCCCTGGAGCGCAGGCCGCGTCACCAGCCTGACGCCGCCCGCCGCGAAATCCGCGACCAGGCCCTGCGCCGCGCCGCCCTGGTAGCGCGCGATCACCGCCTGCAGCGCAGCCTCGACCGTCTCGGGGTCGTCGTCGGCGAACAGCGCATGCAACCGCTCGCTCGCCACCGGCTCGGTGGCGACGAACAGCACCGCCTCGATGGCCGCTTCGAGCTCCTCGCGCGAGGTCATCGCTGGATCGCCTCGAGGTCCTCGGCCGCGAGCTCTCGCGTGGTGCGGTAGAGCAGGATGGCGCCGTTCGAGCTCTGCAGCAGTCGCACCAGCTGGAGCTTCGCCAGCTCGAGCACGGCGAGGAACGCGGCGATCGCTTCGGCGCGGCAGGAGAGCGCGAGCAGGTCGTCGAGCAGGTCGAGCGACTGCCCCGGCTGCGCCCGCTGCAGCAGTCGGTCGATCTGGGCGCGCACCGGATAGGACTCGCCGCGGTAGATCAGCGGCTCGGGGTGCTCGCGTCGATGGCGATCGAGCGCTTCACGGAAGACCTTGAGCAGGTCGTAGAGCGAGACTTCCTCGAGATCGAGCTCGACTTCGTCCCCGGCGAGCAGATCGCCGGGCCCGGCGTCGCGCGCCCACATCGCGCGGCGCACGCTGTCGGTCTCCGCCAGCGTGTGCGCGACCTCCTTCATCCGTTCGTACTCGAGCAGCCGGCGCACCAGGTCCTGGCGCGGGTCGTTCTCGCCGCCGAGCTCCTCGGCGGTGCGCGGCAGCAGCATGCGCGACTTGAGCTGGATCAGCAGCGCCGCCTCGTAGATGTACTCGCCGGCGATGTCGAGGTCGAGCTCCTCCATCAGCGCCAGGTACTCGTGGAACTGGTCGCAGATCAGCGCCACCGGGATGTCCGTGAGCGCGACCTTGTTGACGTTGATGAGCTCGAGCAGCAGGTCGAGCGGACCCTCGAACACCGGCAGGCTGATGCGCCAGTTGTCGGGGAGCTTCGAGGGGCGAGTGGTTGGTGTCGAGATGGTCACGAAGAGCTACGCCCGGCGTTCAAGCCAGTCGTTGATTGATCTCGTTCATGAGGCGCTCGTTCTGCAACAGCACCCGACCCTCGAGCACCAGGGCCCACACCTGCACCACCAGCGTGGCGTAGAACAGCACGACGTGGAGCCAGCTCGGGACCGCTCCGGCGACGTAGCCGCCACCCAGCACGAAGGTGGCGATGGCGAGACCCATCGCCGCCATCAACCAGGGATAGGTGCGGTTCTTGAAGTCCTTGGTGCGCTCCGACAGCTCGGTTTCGAGGTGGTTCTCGTTCACCGCGTCCTTGATCGCCTTGCCGGTGCCGATCAGGTAGAACATCACCCAGCTGTGCGAGAAGAGAAGCAGCAGACAGGCCACCAGACCGAGCAGCAGGTGCGGTTGGAGGACACGCACGGTCGAGCCGAGTAGATAACCGATTACCGCCGTCGCCGCCAGTCCCGCGGTGGCGAGCCACCCTACGATCAGAAGCGCCCTCCCCATCATCCGTGCGATCCCCCCCGAACGCGCGTCAACCAGTCGATCCAGTCCGTCCCGATCGGAGCGCGAGTCTACCCTCCCGTCAGCCGTCGCGCATCCCGCGCGTCGTGGTCGCGCTCGAGTCGCTCGCGGAAGGTCGACCACGCCGGATCGGGCGGCGGTCCCAGCATGGCGCGAGCGTCGGCGCGCGCTCGCTCGAGCCAGATCAGGTCACGGTCCAGTCGTGCGGCGCGCAGCCTGGGTAGCCCCGACTGGCGCCAGCCTTCGAGGTCGCCGTGGCCGCGCTGCTCGAGATCGGCCTCGGCGATGCGGAATCCGTCGAGCGTCGAGGCGAACAGTTCGAGGCGGCGCTCGGCGTCCGGCTGCAGCGGACCGTGGAGGGCCACGCAATGCGACTCGCCGGCGCCGCGCCCCACTCGCCCGCGGAGCTGGTGGAGCTGCGCCAGCCCGAAGCGCTCGGCGCTCTCGATCAGCAGGAAGTTGGCGGCGGCGACGTCGACGCCGACCTCGATGACGGAGGTCGCGATCAGCACGCGCACCCGACCGCTCGCGAACGCGCGCATGGCCTCGGCGCGCGCGTCGCGATCGAGGCGGCCGTGCACGTACGCGGTGGCGACGCCGTCGAGCCAGCGCCGGATCTCCTCGCCCTCACGCTCGAGCGCCGCCGCCTCGACTTCGGTGCTCGCTTCGATCAGTGGCAGCACCACGTAGGCCTGACCGCCGTTCTCGAGCCGGCGGCGCAGCGCCGAGTAGACCTCGCGCCGGCGCGACCGCGGCAGGATCGAGGTGCGGACCACGCCACGGCCCGGAGGCTGCTCATCGATCACCGAGAGGTCGAGGTCGCCGTACACGGTGAGCGCGAGCGAGCGCGGGATCGGAGTGGCGGTCATCACCAGCAGGTCCGGCAACGCGCCCTTGGCCAGCAGCATCTGGCGTTGACTGACGCCGAAGCGGTGCTGCTCGTCGATGATGGCGAGGCCGAGCCGGCGGAACTCGACGCCGCGCTGGATCAGCGCGTGAGTGCCGATCGCGAGCACCGCGTCGCTCGAGCGCAACGCTCGCTGCGCGGCGCCGGAGTCACGGCTCGACGCCGTCACCAGCTCGATCCGGTAGCGATCGCCGAGGATCGCGCTCAACCGCTCGTGGTGCTGCTCGGCCAGCAGCTCGGTGGGCGCCATGAAGGCGGCCTGCAGACCGTTGGCGAGGGCCGCCTCCAACGCGGCGGCGGCGACGATGGTCTTGCCGCAGCCGACGTCGCCCTGGAGCAGGCGCTGCATCGGCTGCGGGCGCTCGAGGTCGCGGAGGATCTCGTCGCGCGCGCGGCGCTGCGCCGCGGTGAGAGCGAACGGGGCCAAACCGTCGAGGCGGGCGCGCAACGCCGCGTCGAGGACGTAGCGTTGAGGCTTGCGCGCCGGCAGCACTCGCGCGCGCGCCAGCTCGACGCGGGCGCGCAGAGCGAGCAGCTCGCCGTACGCCAGCCGTTGGTGCGCCGGTGTGGCGCCGCCATCGAGCGCCTCGACGTCGGCGTCGAGGGCTGGCCGGTGCAGGGCCCGCAGGGCATCTGGAAGCGAGGGCAGGCCGTGACGTCTCAGCACTTCGGCGGGAACGGTCTCCGGCGCTGCCTGCTCGAGGTCGAGACCGTCGAGCAGCCCCGCGATCAAGCGCCGCGCCTGGCGCGCCGAGAGACCCGGCAGCGACGGATAGACCGGAACGAGGGCGCTGGCTTCCGCATCCTGCGCGGGCTCCCAGGATGGATTCACCAGCTCGAGTGTGCCGTCGCGGCCGGCGCGCACGTCGCCGTAGAACAGATACTCGACGTCGCCCACGATCTGATTGGCGAGCCAGGGCTGGTTGAACCACATCACGCGCAGCGCGCCGCCGTCCCCTTCGATGGTGGCGTCGTGGAGGCGCAGCCCGCGCCGGCGCGTGACCCGTCGGCGCAGCGCCCGCAGGCGCCCGCGCACCGCGTAGCGCCCAGGCTCGCGCACGGCGCCGGGCGCGACGCAGACGCGACGGTCCTCGAAGCGGGCCGGGAGATGCCAGAGCAGATCGCCGACGGTGACGACACCTTCCTCCGCCAACGCGGCTGCACGCTTGGGGCCGATGCCAGAGAGCATGGTGATAGGCGCGCTGGCTTCGATCACGCGCGCGCCGTCCTCGGCGCCAGAAAAATCAGAGGAAAAGGCGTGGTAGTCACCACGCCTTTTCCTCACTCGCCGGCGCGGAAGATCAGCTTGACCAGCCCGAAGCGGACGTGGTCGCCGTCGACCAACTCCACCGGCACACCGGTCTGGAGCTTGGTCTCGTTGAGGAAGGTGCCGTTCGAGGTGCCGATCTCTTCGCGCAGGAAGAACTTCCTGCCGCGATGGTAGATGCGCGCATGAGCGCGGCTGGTCGAGCGCTGGGTGTCGACTTGCGTCAGATCGACGTCGGGATCGATGCCGGTGACCGGGTCTCGCCGTCCGATCGAGGTCTCGCTGCCCACCGACAGGTGGAACACGGTCTCGCCGTTCTCCGAGACCAGGCAGTGGGAGCTCGGGGTTTTCTTCGCCGTGGACAGCGGCTCGGCGGGCGTCGGCTGCTGCCCCCCGGTCGCCGCCAGCGCGTGCGCCATGCGGTCGAGGTCGTCCTCGACCTGACGCAGCCGGGCGGACAACTTGCGCATCATGCGCACCACGATCTCGGGGTTCTCGCGCAGCATCTGATCGAACGTGATCGGCGAGACGGTGAGCGCGGACACGTGATCGACGGCGCGGGCGGTGGCATTGCGCGGCATCTCCTCCAGCATCGACATCTCGCCGAAGAAGTCGCCCTTCTCGAGGATCGCGAGGCGGCGGTCCTCACCGCCGATCAGCTTGACGATCTCGACCCGACCTGCCTGGAGGATGAACATCTCGCCGCCGACGTCACCCTCCGAGAAGATGACCTCGCCGGGCGCGAACTGAACGACGGCGCTCGACGCCTTCTTCGCCGTGGTTCTGAATACTGTCTTCGTCATGCCCGCGCTCTCGGCGCGCCGTCGTCGATGACGAGCGCGCCCGCCTCGGGATCGAGCCGCGCGATCGCGCCCAGCGGCAGAGTCAGATTGGGACGGCCGTGGCCGCCGGGAAGGTTCCAGGCCACGATGCCCCGTCTACCAACCGCCGTCGAGCGCTCCCGGAGCCGCAGCCAGAGCTCGGGGTCACCCCCATCCTCTGCCGCTAAGTGCCCGAGAATCATACCCTTAACGCGACGTAGCTTACCCGACAGCTGAAGCTGGGTCAACATCCGGTCGAGTCGGTAGAGCGGCTCGTTGACGTCCTCGAGGAAGAGCAGCGAGCCGTCGAGCCGCGGGAACCAGGGAGTTCCCAGCGTCGCCACCAGCATGGCGAGGCAGCCACCGAGCAAGGGCCCTTCGAGCGGGCGCGCATCGGGGGCCAAGTCGCAGGGGATGGAGCGGGCGAGCCGGCCGGCGAGAGCGCCGAGCAGGGATTCGCGCTCGGACGGGTCGAGCGGCGTATGGAGATCGCTGGCGACCATCGGTCCATGAAAGCAGACCAGGCGGAGCCGCGTCACGATCTGGAGCAGGAGGGGCACCAGGTCCGAGTAGCCGACGTAGGCCTTGGGATGGCGCGCGAGCAGCCCCCAATCGATGCCGGGCAGGATGCGGAGCAAGCCGTGGCCGCCGCGGCTGAAGAAGATCGCCTTTACTTCCGGCGCCGCCACCAGCTCGTGAAAAGCATCGAGGCGCTCCTGATCGCGCCCGGCGAAGCCGAGCCAATCCGATCGAAGATTGCGCGCCGGGCGTACCTCGAAGCCGAGCTCCTCGAGCTGGCGCAGGCCGGCCGCGAGTGCGTCGCGGTCGGCAACCGACGACAGCGCCGCCACACCGACCAGGTCGCCGGGAACGACCGCGGGCGGGCTCGACGCGCGCCCGCTCGCGCGGTCAAGCGTCGCGTTCATGCGCGCTGTCTCGATCGAACAAGAGAGACGGAGAGGCCCGTAAGCCGAGTTCTGTGTCCCTGCCGAGGCAGGTAACGGTCATTCCTCTGGGAACCTCGTTGCCGGGGTCCTCGAGCGACCTACCCGGAAGCGTCGCCTTGCGGCGTGTGAGACGAGCGGCTCACGTTCCGCTTCCCTATTTGGTCTTGCTCCGCATGGGGTTTGCCGTGCCACCGCCGTCGCCGGCGGTGCGGTGCGCTCTTACCGCACCGTTTCACCCTTGCCGGACGTCCCGAAGAACGCCAGGCGGTCTGTTCTCTGTTGCACTTTCCGTCGCGTCGCCGCGCCTCGCTGTTGGCGAGCATGCTGCTCGTGGGAGTTCGGACTTTCCTCTCCCCGAAGGGAGCGACCGTCTGGACCTCTCCGTCCCGACGGTGATTGTACGCGCTCCGCGAGCCAAGGCTCGAGCCCGGGCGCCTACTTCCTGTACAGGTCCTTGTCCAGGTCGATCTCGTAGGTGGTGCTCTGCTCGGTCCAATCGATCTTGCCCGGCCGGGCCTTGCCACCTCTTCCCGCCCGGGCGGGTCCGCGGTCCTCGCTCTCGGGGCGCTCGCCCCGACGGAGTAGCGCGCGCAAGCTCGCCATCAGGCTCCCGCTGCTCTTCTTCGGCGGCTTGAGCGGATTCTCGAAGAGCTCGAGCGCCTCCTGCAGCTTGAGGTCTTTCGGCCGCAGCTCGAGTGCGGCGCGGTACTGCACACCCGCCTGCTTGCGATCCCCCATCTCCTCGAGGATCTGCGCGAAGCTGAATCGCAGGTCGGCATCGTCGGGCCGGCAGCGCACGGCGTCTCGGAAGCTGGCGACCGCTCCCGCCTTCCACTGCGGGTTGCGACGCTGCACCTGGCCGAGCAGGGCGTAGTACTCCGCCTTGGGATCGAGCTGCACCGCCTGCTGCATCAAATCGAACACGCCCTGGAAATCGTGCTCCATCGACAGGCGCCGGGCGCGGCCGTACAGGTCTTTGGCGATGGAGGCCTTCTCGCGGCGTCGCTCCTCGCTCGCCGGCGCACTGCCGACCTCGGGACTGAGCTCGCGATCGTAGTCGCGCCGGCGGTCGGGATGGCTCAGCACCAGATAGGCCTCGGTAGCGGCATCGAACAGCAGATCGAGGGCCGCGGTCTTGCCACCCAGTCCCAGCTTCTGCGCGTGCGACGGGTGCGCGAGCCTCGCCACCTCGACGTAGGCCTGGTGGATCGCCTGCTCGTCCTGGTGGCGACCGACTCCCAACAACTCGTAGTGCGTGAGCACACCGACGTTGTGCAGGAGCTCGATCACCTTGCGGCGATGCTCCTCGGAGTTGATGCGGAGCGGCTTGCGCTCGAGCTCACCCTCGATCCGGCGCAGGAAGAGCTCCCTGGAGCGATCGCTGAGCGCTGTCTGCGTGCTCTCGACTTCGCCGTCCGAGCGCGCCAGCAGGCCGACGATCACCAGCCGCGCGACGTCGCGGAGCAGCTCGAGGCCGGCCGGGTCGTCTTCGATCAGCTCGGCGGGCCGGCGCGGCTTGAGAAAGCGCGCCAGGAGCGCCTGCAGTCGAGGCGCGATCCGGGTCATCGCGTCGGCGGCGAGCGCGGAGTCGCTTCCCATGCGCAGCGCCACGTTGCGGCCGCCGATCTGGGTCCAGAGCTGGGAACGGTCCCGACCGCGTACCGCGGTTTCCATCAGGACCACGGCGGTTGGAAGCGAACGCGCCCTGGGAGTCGGATCCGGTCGCGGAGTGAACCGCAGATCGCCGACGGTCGCCGATCCGAGCAGAGCGATCAGCGGCTCGAGGTCGACGTCCACCATCGGACCGGTAGCGCCGCCGGCGAGGGGATCCTCGGCGTCGAGCTGCAGCGCGCCGTCGATGACGTGGAGCCGGCAGGTGCCGGCGGGAGCCTGCACGTCGACGATGCCTCGCCGCCCGTCGTCGACCCAGGCCGCCAGCAGGACGGCGCTCGACGCCTTGAGCGAGACCCCTGGCGGCAGGGCGCGCGCGGTGGCGGTCACAGGCGTGATCTTAGCCGACCGGATCGGGTGGCGTGGCGGCCGGAGCGACGATTGCTCCGGCGGGCTCGTCGGCGGCGCGGAGCTGGTCGAAGACGCTGCGACCCAGACGCTGCCCGAGCACGCTCTGGATCTCGTCGAGGCGGGCGCGCCGCAGGGCGGGGAAGTTGCCGAAGCGCTCGACCAGGAGCCTGCGCCGCAGCTTCCCGACGCCGGTGAGGTCGTCGAAGCGGGTTCGCAGCACGCGCTTGGAGCGTCGCCGCCGATGGCGCGACAGCGCGAACCGGTGCGCCTCGTCGCGCACCTGCTGGAGGAGCTGGAGGCCGGGGTCGCGGCGCGACAGCCGCAGCGGCTCCGGATGGTCCGGCAGGTAGATCTCCTCCTCCCGCTTGGCCAGACCGACCATCGGCGTCTCCTCGACGCCGAGCAGCGCCAGCGCGCCGAGCGCGGCGTTGAGCTGGCCGCGGCCGCCGTCGATCAGGATCAGGTCGGGCATGCTGCCGACTTCCTCCAGCCGGCGGCGATAGGCGCGCTCGACCGCCTGACGCATCGACTCGAAGTCGTCCTGGCCGGGGAGCCCGCGCATGTTGAAGGTGCGGTAGTCCTTCTTGAGCATCCGCCCTTCTTCCCACACCACCAGGCTGGCCACGGTCTCGCCGCCTTGGAGCGTCGAGATGTCGAAGCCTTCGATGCGCGCCGGCAGCTCTTCGAGTCGGAGGTGACGGCGCAGGCTTTCGACCGCGCCCAGGTGTGGCGCGGCGCCCCGGAAGCGTCGGCGGTACGACATGCGGGCGTTGCGCATCGCCAGCGCCACGCGATCGGCCTTGGCGCCGCGCGACGGCAGACGCAGATACACCCGCTCGCCCTTGCGCTCCGACAACCAGTCGAGCAGCGCCTGCTCGCCCTCGATCGCCATCGGCAGGTGGATCTCCTTGGGGATGAACGTGGTGCGATCGTAGACCTGCGGTAGCAGCTCCGAGAGCAGGCGCGACTCGGTGAGGCCTGGCTCTCCCTCCCAGAAGAACTCGCGGCGGTCGAGAACCTGGCCGCCGCGCATGACGAACACCGTGACCGCGGCGTTGTCGCCGGCGACGTAGACGCCGAAGATGTCGACGTCGTCGCCCATCTGCGAGAACAGCTTGCGCCGCTCGCCGATCGACTCCACCTCGAGCACCGCGTCGCGCAGCTCGGCGGCGCGCTCGAACTCGAGGCGGTCGGAAGCTTCGAGCATCGATCCGCGCAGCTTCTTGATCAGCTCCTGGTTGCGGCCGGCGAGGAAGAGGCGCGCCTGCTCGGCGGCAGCGGCGTACTCCTCCTTCGAGGTGAGCCCGGCGACGCACGGGCCCAGGCAGCGGTTCATGTCGTAGTAGAGACAGGGCCGCGCCAACTTGCCGTCGATCTCGAGGTCGCACACCCGCACCTGAAACAGCTTCTGCACCAGCTTGGTCGCCTTGCGCGCGAGACCGGCGGGCAGGTAGGGCCCGAAGTACTCGGCGCCGTCGTCCTCGATGCGCCGGGTGAAGGCGAGCCGCGGATACTCGTCGGCGGTGAGCTTGAGGTAGGGGTAGGTCTTGTCGTCGCGCAGCCGGATGTTGAAGCGCGGCTGCCGTTGCTTGATCCAGTTGTTCTCGAGCAGCAGCGCCTCGGCCTCGGTATCGGTCTCCACCGACTCGACCTCGCGCGCCTCCTCGAGCATCGCGAGCAGGCGGGTGTCGTGATCTCCGGACAGGTAGTTCGCCGCGCGCTTGCGCAGCGAGATGGCCTTGCCGACGTAGAGAGGAGTGCCGTCGGCGTCCTTGAAGATGTAGATGCCCGGGCGGTCGGGAAGCTCGCGGATGCGCTCGGCGACGCGGGAGTCGACGCTCACGACTATCCTGCGTCGATGGTGAGGTCGCGCAGCTCCTTGATGCGGTCGCGCAGCGCGGCGGCCTGCTCGAACTCGAGGCGCTTGGCGGCGGCGCGCATCTGCTTCTCGAGCCCGCGGATGGACTCCCCGAACGCGCCTGCCGTTACTTCCGCCACCTCGAACAGGCGCCCGGCGCGCGCGTCGTGGTAGTCCATGTTCGACATCTGGACCAGCGGGTTGTGGATCTCCTTCAAGATCGTGCGCGGCTCGATTCCGTGCTCCTGGTTGTAGGCAGCCTGCTTGACGCGGCGCCGCTCGGTCTCGGCGAGAGTGCGCCGGATCGAGTCGGTGACCTGGTCGGCGTAGAACAAGACCTTGCCGTTGAGGTGCCGCGCGGCGCGGCCGGCGGTCTGGATCAGCGAGGTCTCGCTGCGCAGGAAACCCTCCTTGTCGGCGTCGAGCACGGCGACCAGCGACACCTCGGGCAGATCGAGCCCTTCGCGCAGGAGATTGATCCCCACCAGGATGTCGAACTCGCCCTTGCGCAGGGCGGTGGTGATCTGCACCCGCTCGAGCGTCTCGATGTCGCTGTGCAGGTAGCGCGCCTTGAGCCCGAGCTCGCGCAGGTACTGGGTGAGCTCTTCCGCCATGCGCTTGGTGAGCGTGGTGACCAGCACGCGCTCGCCGCGCGCCACCACCTTCTGCGCTTCCGCCAGCAGATCGTCGACCTGGCTCTGCGCCGGACGCAGCTCGATCACCGGATCGAGCAGACCGGTGGGGCGGATCACCTGCTCGACGAAGACACCGGTGGTGCGCCCGAGCTCCCACGGTGCCGGCGTTGCCGACACGTAGATGCGCTGGCCGACCTTGGCATCGAACTCGTCGAATTGGAGCGGCCGGTTGTCGAGGGCGCTGGGGAGCCGGAACCCGTAGTCGACCAGTGTCTGCTTGCGCGAGCGGTCGCCCTCGTACATGCCGCGCACCTGCGGCATGGTCTGGTGGCTCTCGTCCACCACCAGCAGCCAGTCCTCGGGCAGGAAGTCGAGCAGCGTCGGCGGCGGCTCCCCGGGCGCCCGGCCGGTGAGATGGCGCGAGTAATTCTCGATGCCCTGGCAGGAGCCCACCTCACGCAGCATCTCGAGGTCGAATCGCGTCCGCTGCTCGAGGCGCTGCGCTTCGAGGAGCTGACCGGCGCGCAGCAGCTCGACCAGCCGCTCGTCGAGCTCCCGCTCGATGTTGACGATCGCACGCTCCATGCGGTCGCGCGGCGTGACGTAGTGGGTCTGTGGATAGACCGGGACCTGATCCATCTCTTCGAGCGCCATGCCGGTGAGCGGGTCGAAGCGCTGCAGCCGCTCGATCTCGTCGCCGAAGAACTCCACGCGGATGCCGCGCTCGTCGTACGAGGGCTGCACCTCGAGCACGTCGCCGCGCACGCGGAACGAGCCCGGATAGAGATCGAGGTGGGTCCGCTTGTACTGCATCTCCGCCAGTCGCCGCAGCGCGGCCTCGATGCCGGTCGAGTCGCCCCGCTTGAAGAAGTGCAGCATGCCGTAGAAGGCATCCGGCGAGCCCAGGCCGTAGATGCACGATACCGAGGAGACGATGAGGACGTCGCGGCGCTCGGCCAGCGAGGTGGTGGTGCGCAGCCGCAGCCGCTCGATGTCCTCATTGATCGAGGTCTCCTTCTCGATGTAGGTGTCGCTCTGCGGGACGTAGGCCTCCGGTTGGTAGTAGTCGTAGTAGGAAACGAAGTACTCGACCGCGTTCGACGGGAAGAAGACGCGGAACTCCTGGAACAGCTGCGCCGCCAACGTCTTGTTGTGCGACAGGACCAAGGTCGGGCGCTGGAGCGCCTCCACCACCTTGGCGATGGTGAAGGTCTTGCCGGAGCCGGTGACGCCGAGCAGGACCTGCTCGCGCTCGCCGGCGCGGGCCCGCTCGACCAGCGCGGCGATCGCCTGCGGCTGGTCGCCCTCGGGCACGAAGCTCGATTGAAGTCGAAACTCGGTCATGTCTGGATCCCGTGCCCAGCGCGGCGCGGGAAACTGTAATGTATCAGCGACGGCAGCGTGTGGCCGACTCGCGCCGCACCTCTTCTCGGGGACCCTCGATGCCGACGCCGACTCCGCCACAGCGCCGATTCGAACCGCGCGGCCTCCTCGATGGCGCGCTGGCTCGCCTGCGTCAGCTCGCCGTGGTCCAGCGCCTCGAAGCCTGGGCCGACCGTTCGCCTACGGTAGGACGCCTGCGCGAGGCGGTACCCCAGGAGCAGGCGCGCGGCCTGCGCCGCCGAGCGATCCAACTCGCCGTCGTGCTGGGCGTGGGCGCCGCCGTCGGCGTCGGCGTCGGCGCCGTCATCCACATCCCGTCGGTCGAGTCGCTGGGCGACTTCGCCCCCAGTCTCATCACCGAGCTCCACGCCGTCGACGGCACCGTCTTCCGCGGCTACGCGCACGAGCGTCGGATGCTGCTCGAGGAGGGCGAGATACCGGCCAACCTCAAGAACGTCCTGCTCGCGGCCGAGGACAAGAACTTCTATCAGCACGGCGGGCTCGACCTCGGCGCCATCGTGCGCTCGTCGCTCATCGACCTGCAGGAGGGACGTCGCGCCTACGGCGCCTCGACGCTCACGATGCAGCTCGCGCGAACCTACTTCCAGCTGTCACGCGAAAAGATGTGGAAGCGGAAGATCGAGGAGGCGCTCCTGGCGGTCGAGCTCGAGAAACGGTTGAGCAAGGAGCAGATCCTCACCCTCTACTGCAACGTGATCAACCTGGGCGAGGGGCGCTACGGCTTCAAGGCCGCCAGCCTCCACTACTTCGGCAAGGAGGTGGCCGACCTGACCATGCCGGAGGCCGCCACCCTGGTCGCCATCCTGCCGCGACCGAGCGAGCGAAGTCCCTATCGCAAACCGGACGTCGTGCTCCGCTATCGCAACATCATTCTCGGTCGCGCACTGCGCGAGGGGATGATGACGCGCGCCGAGCATGACGCGGCGATCGCCACTCCACTCGGGCTGATCAAGCGCGAGCGGCGCCCCGATCCGGGACGCCATCTCGCCGAGGAAGTGCGCCGCCACCTCGAAGCCAACTACGGGGTCGAGAGCATCTACGACCGCGGGCTCCAGGTATACACCACGCTCGACGTGACGATGCAGCGCGCGGCTGAGCGCGTGGCGCGCGACGGGCTGGCGCAGCTCGACCGCCGCAAGGGATGGCGCAACGCCACCTATCGTCTCGAGGCGCCCGATCCCGACAGCGCGACACTGCCGTCCTGGCCGGACGGCTCGCCGCGTAGCGGCGAGTGGTACGAAGGCATCGTGGTCCAAGTCGCGCCCACCGAGGCCACTGTCCGCATCGCCGGCGACGCCTTCACGCTCGACCGTGACGGCGCCAAGTGGACCGGCGCGGCGACGCTGACGCGCCTGGTCAAGCGCGGCGACGTGGCCTGGTTCGAGGTGCTGCCCGACGACGAAGAGCGCGCCGCGAAAGCCAGCTCCGATCGGCAGCACGAGGCGAGCGGCGAGGGTCGCGAGCAGCATGCGGCGCCTCCGATACAGCGCCGCGTCGCGCTGCGCCAGGAGCCGGAGATGGAGACCGCGCTGCTGCTCATCGAGTCTTCGACCGGCGCGGTGCGCGCGATGGTCGGCGGCTGGGACTTCTCGCGCAGCCAGTTCAACCGCACCACCCAGGCGAAGCGCCAGGTGGGATCGGCCTTCAAGCCATTCGTCTACGGCGCCGCGATCGAGGCGGGCTTCACGCCGGCCGACACCTTGTTCGACGCGCCGGTAGTGTTCACCGGCGCCAGCGGCACCCTCGACTACAGTCCCCGCAACTACAAGCGCAGGTATCTGGGCATCCTCACGCTGCGTCGCGCGCTCGAGGACTCGATCAACGTGAGCGCCACCAAGCTGCTCGACCTGGTCGGGGTCGAGCGGGTGATCGAGTTCGCGCGCCGCTGCGGCATCGAGTCCGGGCTGCCGCCCTACCCCAGTCTCGCGCTCGGCACCGCCGACCTCACGCCGATGGAGCTCGCCACCGCGTTCTCCACTCTCGGCAACCAGGGACTGCGGGTCGATCCGTACATGATCGAGCGCATCGCCGCGCGTGACGGCACCGTGCTCGAGCAGCACGTGCCGCAGGCGAGCCAGGTGGTCCAGCCGGAGGTGGCCTACGTGCTGACCCACATGCTGCGCGGCGTCATCCAGCGCGGCACCGCCGGCTCGGCCGCGAAGCTCGGTCTCGACCTCGCCGGCAAGACCGGCACCACCGACTCCTACACCGACGCCTGGTTCGTCGGCTACACGCCGCGCTACACCCTGTTGGTCTGGGTGGGCTACGACCAGGAGCGCTACCTCGGCCGCGG
>DATAFT010000084.1:0-11596 GCA_036257295.1 Thermoanaerobaculia bacterium | reverse complement strand
AGGCGCTCGATGGTCGAGCGATAGCGCGCGGCGTCCTGCGTCCGCAGGTAGTTCAACAGGCGACGTCGATGCCCGACGAGCCTGAGCAGACCGCGCCGCCCGTGATGGTCCTTGACGTGGACCCGGAAATGTTCCGTCAGGTGGTTGATGCGGTCGGTGAGCAGGGCCACTTGGACCTCGGGCGAGCCGGTGTCGTGCTCATGCCCACGATACGTATCGATGATGGCTCTCTTCTGCTCTTTGCTCTGCCCCAAAGCACACTCCTTCACACTTCTTTCCGGCGCGGATATTAGCATAGGGACTCCGGACGTTACTTGAAGACGATCTTGGGCTGGACGACCCGAACACCGTCCTCGCCGAGGCTTTCCACCACCGCCCCGACGGCCACGAACTCGCGACGGCCGTTCACCACTTTGACCCAGTCGCCCTCGTCGATCCGGGCGTCTCGGACCAGGACGGTCTGGCCGTGCGTGATGCGACGCTCCTGCTGGGCGTCGGTGCGGATCTCCTCGAACGGCAGCGGGATGGCATCGAACGGGATGAACGAGGTCGATTCCCGGTCGGGATCGAAGGCGGCCCCCACTTCTCCGGCCCGCACCGCTTGCTCGACGTTGAAGCCGCCGATCTGGGTGCGCCGCAGGCGCGCCAGGTGGGAAGCCGTGCCGAGCCGGCGGCCGAGCTCGTGCGCCAGCGAGCGCGCGTAGGTGCCGGACGAGCAGGCGAGCCGGAAGGCGAGGTCGTTGCCTTCGAGGCCTCCGGTGGGCTGGAAGCTCCACACGTGCACCGTCTTGGTCTTCTCCGGCACCGCCTCGCCGCGGCGCGCCAGCTCGTAGAACTTGACCCCGCCCACCTTGGTGGCGCAGTAGGGGGGTGGATTCTGGTGCAGATCGCCCTCGAACGTCCGCATCGCCTCCGCCACGCGTTCGGTGTCGAGTCCAACGGTCGAGGCTTCCTCGGTCACCGTGCCCGACGCGTCGTAGGTGTCGGTGGCCGTACCGAAGCGGATGTCACCCTCGTAGACCTTGGGCGCCCGGATCAGGAATCGGGTGAGCCGCGTGCCGCGTCCCAGCGTCAGCAGCAGTAGGCCGGTGGCGTCGGGATCGAGGGTGCCGCAGTGACCGATCTTCTTCTGACCGATCCGGCGGCGTACTTCCTGCACCACGTCGTGCGAGGTGCAGCCGCCCTCCTTGTCCACCAGCAGGAGGCCATGCTTCATGCCGTCTCCATGGCCGGCAGCTCGCGCCCCAGCTCGTCGGCGATCTCGCGCCGCAGCGCGGCCAGCTCTCCGGTCGCTTCGTATCCCGCCGCCGCGCGATGGCCGCCGCCGCCGTGCTTGCGCGCGATGCGCTCGACGTCGGCGCCGTCACCACGGCTGCGCAGCGAGACCTTGACGCGGCCCTCGCCCAGCACGCGCAGGAGCGCCACCGCGGCGACGCCGTCGATCGAGCGCGGGTAGTCGATCAGCCCCTCGGCGTCGCTGTGGGTGGCGCCGGAGCGTTGGTACATCTCGGGCGTGAGCAGCGCGGTGGCGACGCGACCGTCACTCGAGATCTCGAGCGTCGACAGCATCTCGCCCAGCAGCCGCAGCATCGGCGCTGGCCGGCTCTCGTAGAGCCACTGCGCTGTGCGCTCGGGCGACGCGCCGCGGCCGACCAGGAACGACGCGGCCTCGAAGGCGCGCGGGGTGGTGTTCGAGTGACGGAAGCCGCCGGTGTCCGACACCAGCGCCAGGTAGAGGCAGGCGGCGGTGTCGGGGTCGATCTCGAGCTTGAGATCGTTGGCCAGTCGCAGCACCATCTCGCCCACGGCCGGCGCCGACACGTCGACCCAGTTGACGGCGCCGTAGTGCTGGTTGCCGAGGTGGTGATCGATGTTGAGGATCGGCATCATGCCGGCGAGTTGGTCCTCGAGGCCGGTGCGGTCGAGGCTCGGGCACTCGAGCACGACCAGCGTGTCGTAGTCGTCGGGGTAGCCGCGCGGCGGCTCCTCGCCGACGTGGATGCGCTCCGCGGCGGGCAGCGAGCGGTAGATGGCCGGAACCGGGTCGCGGTCCCAGACCGTGGCGCCCTTTCCCAGCTTGCGAATCAGACGCGCCAGGCCCAACTGCGCGCCGATGGCGTCGCCGTCCGGGTTGGCGTGGCTGGTGATGAGCACGCGCCCGGCTTGCCGGAGCCGCGACAGGATGTCTTCAGGGCTCTTCATGATGGTCCAGCCCCTCGAGGATCTCGGCGATCTTCATGCTGTGCTCGGGCCCACGATCGATCTCGAACGTGAGCTCCGGCGTGGTGCGCAGACGCAGACGTGCGCCCAGCTTGGTGCGGAGGTATCCGCTCGCGCCGCGGAGCGCTTCGAGGCAAGCCGCTCGCTCGTCTTCGCTGCCGAGAAGCGAGACCAGCGCGCGGGCGTGGTGGAGGTCGGCCGAGAGGTCGACGCGCGAGACGGTGGCGAGGCGGGCCCGCGGATCGCGGACCTCGCGCAACAGCAGGTCGTTGAGCTCGCGCACGAGCTGGTCGGAGACGCGCTCGGTGCGGCGGCTCATCGCTCCGCCTCGAGGAGCTGCGGCTGCCAGTAGGTGAGGTAGCAACCGCCGTGCTCCTCGATGGTGCCGCGGATGCGCTCGAGCACGCGATCGACCTCGGGCTGCGTGTGCCCGAGCAGCGCCAGCGTGATCTCGCTGCGCTGGTGGAGATCCTGGAAGTCGCTCTCCATGACACACACCCGATGGCGCGCCGCAATGCGCTCGATGAGACTCTTCACCACGCTTCGTTTCTCCTTGAGGCTGCGCGCTTCCGGCACGTGCAGCTCGAACACAGAGATACCCACCACCATTCTGCGGTCACCTCGGGGCGGGCGCTAAAACCGTGGACGGCACGCTCTAGAGCGTCGCCGCCACCTCTTCCCGATCGTAGGACTCGATGAAGTCCCCTGGCTTCACGTCCTGGAAGCGTTCGAGGCCGATACCGCAGTCGAAGCCGCTGCGCACTTCGGAGGCATCGTCCTTGAATCGCCGCAACGAGGAGATGCGCCCCTCGTAGACGACGACGTTGTCGCGCAACAGCCGGACCTTGCCGCTGCGCGGGATGACGCCCTCGACCACGTGACAGCCGGCGATGGTGCCGATCTTGGGGATCTTGAAGGTCTCGCGCACCTCGGCGCGGCCGCGGCTCACCTCGCGCACGGTCGGCTTGAGCAGGCCGGTCATCGCCTTCTTGAGCTCGTCGGTGAGCTCGTAGATGACGGTGTGGGTGCGGATGTCGACGCCTTCCTTGGCGGCGAGATCGGAGGCGGTGCGCTCCGGGCGGACGTTGAAGCCGACGATGATGGCGCTGGAGGCGCCCGCCAGCGTGACGTCGTTGGTGGTGATGCCGCCGACGCCGGCATGCACGATCTTGACCTTCACCTTGCCGGTCGAGAGCGCGACCAGGGCGTCACGCAGCACCTCGAGCGAACCCTGCACGTCGGTCTTGAGCACGATCGGCAGGTCCTGGACCTCACCTTCCTGGATGCGGCCGAAGAGCTGATCGAGCGACAGCGACCCGTGCGTGGGCAGCAGCTCGCGGCGGCGCTCCTCCTGCTGGCGGAACTCGGCGATCGATCGAGCGCGCTGCTCGCTGTCGACCGCCTGCAGGTTGTCGCCGGCGTTGGGCAGCTCGGCGAAGCCGGTGACTTCGACCGGCGTCGACGGCCCGCCCGCGGTGACGCGCAGCCCGCGCTCGTCGGTCATCGAGCGCACCTTGCCCCAGGTCGAGCCCGAGACGAACACGTCGCCGATGCGCAGCGTCCCGTCCTGGACCAGAACGGTGGCGACGCTGCCGCGACCGGGATCCTTGCGCGCCTCGAGCACCACCGCCTGCGCCGCGAGGTCGGGGTCGGCCTTGAGCTCGAGCAGGTCGGCGGTGAGCAGGATGAGCTCGAGCAGCTCGTCGACGCCCTGCCCCTTGACCGCCGACACCTGCGCCGAGGGGACGTCGCCGCCCCACTCCTCGAGCATGATGCCGTTGTTGGCGAGATCGCGCTTGACGCGTTCGACGTTGGCGTTGGCCTTGTCGATCTTGTTGATGGCAACCACCACCGCGACGTTGCCGGCCTTGGCGTGGTTGATGGCCTCGATGGTCTGCGCCATCACGCTGTCGTCGGCCGCCACCACCAGGACCACGATGTCGGTGACTTTGGCGCCGCGGGCGCGCAGCTTGGTGAACGCTTCGTGGCCCGGCGTGTCCAGGAACACGATGTTGCGACCGTTGATGGTCGCGTGGTAGGCGCCGATGTGCTGCGTGATGCCGCCCGACTCTCCTGCCGCGACCCGGGTCTGGCGGATGCGGTCGAGGAGCGAGGTCTTGCCGTGATCGACGTGGCCCATCACCGTCACCACCGGCGCGCGCTGCTTGAGGTCGGCTCGGCGGTTCGGCTGGTCGATCTCCTTCTGGAGCTGGACCTCCTCCTCGAAGCTCACCTGCATGATCTCGACGCCGAGGTCGTTGGCGAGCTCGGTCGCGGTCTTGATGTCGAGCACGTGGTTGATGCTCGCCATCACGCCGCGCTTCATCATGCGCTGGATGAGGTCCTTCGCCAGCACGCCGAGCTTCTCGGCGAAGACGCGCACGGTCATGCCCTCGGAGACCATCACCGGACCGCTCGGATGGGCGGTGGTGGTCTCGCCGTCGTCCTGACGCTCCTTGCGCCGGCGGCGGCGAGCGGAGGCGGCACCTTCGTCCTCCTCGATGATCTTCTCGCGCGGCGGGGCAGCCGGCCGCGGGCGCGCGGGCGCTGCCGGCGCCGGCTGGCGGACCAGGTGAGGCGCCTTGCCGGCGGCGTCCGCGCTGGTCACGCCCGCCATTTCGAGCTCGACCGGCGCGGTCGTCAGCGAAGACTCATCGACCGTGAGGTCGAGAGGCGGCGCGGTCTCGAGCGCGACGTCGGTGCGCATGGAGGCTCCCGGCGCCGTCACCTCCGCAGCTCGCTCGCGAACGGGGATGGCGCGGATGCGCGGCTCGACCTTCTGGATGATGGTGCGACGGGGCGGGCGGCGCAGCGGGTTGGCCGGGGTTCGGCGGGGAGGCGGCCGCCGGACCACCGGGGGAGCCTTGGCGGTCGACTCGGCGTCGCGCAGGATGACCTCGCGCGGCTGATGGGTGAGCTTCTTCCCGGTGAGGATCGCCGCGATGATCTCGGTGTCGATGGTCTCGTCCTCGCCTTCGAGGCGCACGCCGATCGAACGCAGCTTGAACACGAGATCCTGCTGCGCGATCCCCATCTTCTTCGCCAACTCACTGACCCGAACTTTCGCCATGCAGCCCTGCCTCCGTCGCTACGGGCGTGGTGTGTACCACGCCCTCCGCTCGATGCGTCTGGCGCCGCGGACGGCGCGCGCCACCCACACGCAAGTGAAAATCGAATGAACCAACGCTAGTTCCCAGGCTCCTTGTCGCCGCGTTCCGTCTCGCTGCCAGCGGCTGTCGATTCCTCGGGCGACTCCTGATCGGAGCCGCGCGTGGGTGGGGTGGATGGCTCGGTCTCCTGAAACGCTTTGTTCAAGGCCGCCATGAAGTCCTGGTCGCCCATGGTCGAGCTCTCGGCGGCGGCGGCGACGGCACTCTCGCTGAACGCGCTGAGATCGAGGCCCGCCGACGCTTCGGCGGCGCGCTTGCCCTCGGCCCATTCGCGCAGCGACTCCACCGCCGCGGCGTCGACGCCGTGGATCTCCTGCAGCCTCTCGGCCGTCGCGTTGAGGATCGCATCGCCCGTATCGAGGCCGGCGGCGACCAGACGGTCGACCACCGCTGCGCTCACCGGCGCGTCGCTCCAGTCGAGCGCGGGCGTCTCGTCCGGGCTCATCTCGCCCTGAAGCATCCGCGCCAGCGCCCCTGCCACCTCGTCCTTGACGTCGGACTCGCTCTTGACGTCGATCTTGCAGTTGAGCAGCTCGGAGGCGAGGCGGACGTTCTGACCGCGCTTGCCGATGGCGAGCGACAACTGCTCGTCCTCGACGATGACGTCGAGGTGGGGGATCTCCCCGTGGTGCGTCACCGAGACCCGGGTGATCTTCGCCGGCGCCAGCGCGCTCTGGGCGAAGGTGACCAGGTCGTCGCTGTGCTCGATGATGTCGATCTTCTCGCCGCGCAGCTCGCGGATGATCGACTGCACGCGCGAGCCTTTCATCCCGACGCAGGCGCCCACTGGATCGACGTCGCGCTCGCGGCTGTAGACCGCGACCTTGGCGCGCTCGCCCGGGGCGCGCACCGCGGTCTTGATCACCACGGTGCCGTCGTAGATCTCGGGCACCTCCATCTCGAACAGCTTGACCAGCAGGCGCGGATCGGTGCGCGACAGCACGATCTGCGGGCCCTTGGGCTGGGTGTGGACGTCGATGATCACGCCGCGGATGCGCTCGCCCTGGCTGTAGCGCTCGTGGCGCGACTGCTCGTTGCGCGGCACCACCGCCTCGACGCCGCCGAGGTCGACGATGATGTCGCCGCGCTCGAAGCGGCGGACGGTGCCATTGACGACGTCGCCCACCTTGTCCTTGTACTCGTTCCAGATCTTCTCGCGCTCGGCCTCGCGGATGCGCTGGTAGAGGACCTGCTTCGCCGACTGCGCGGCGATGCGGCCGAGGCCCTCGGTCGAGATCGGGAGCCGGATCTCCTCGCCGACCTGGGCGTCCGACTTGTGGTCGCGCGCCTCGTCGACGCTCCACTGCGCGAGCGGATCCTCGACCTCCTCGACCACCTGCTTGACGATGAAGGCCTTGAACTTACCGGTCTTGAGATCGAGCTCGCTCTTGACCGGCTCCTTGATGCGATGCTGCTTCTTGGCCGCGGACGCCATGGCGTCCTCGAGCGCGGCCACCCACCGCGGGAGGTCGATGTCTTTCTCGTGCGCGACCTGCTTGAGGACTTCGCCGAGGTCGATGTCTTGCGTCTGTGTGGGCATCTCGTCTTTCCTTCCCCGACGTCCTTACGGTTCCTCGACCGTCTTCAGAGATCGATCTCCAGTCTCGCCACCGCGATGTGCTCGAGGGCGAGGTCCAGCCGCTCGCCGTTCTCCCGGTCGAACACTCCGACCCGCCCGGTGTCGCGGGAGAACGACTCCAGGACGCCGACCACTGTCCGCCGGCGCCCAGTCTCGGGGACCCGGACCGTCACCCGAACCAGCTTCCCCAGGAAGCGCTCGTAGTCGCGAGGGCCGTAGAGCTTCCGGTCGAGCCCGGGAGAGCTCACTTCCAGAACGTAGGAGCTCGGTCCGAAGTCCTCGAGGTCCAGGACCGCGGAGGCTTGCCTCGAGAAGCTCTCGCAGCGCTCCAGCGTCACGCCGTCGGGGTGGTCGAGGATGAAACGCAGCAGTCCGCCGTGGTACTCGACTTCCAGCAGCTCGCAGCCTTCGCTCGAAGCGATGCGCCGCAATTCGCTTTCGATCTTCGGACTCAGGACGGATGCCACGATCCTCCGTGTGGTGCCGGCCTGCTCACGTCAAGCCGCCCACGCTGACCCATCGACTCGAACGGCCCTTCAACAAAAAAGCGGGCCGAGAGCCCACTTCCACCGCGCGACACCGAAACCCGCTCGACGGAGCTTCACCGTCGATCGTCTGTGATTATAGGGGAACGCCCCGGCCCCTTCAAGGCGGATTCCCCGATGGGAGGGCTTTTCCCAGCCGGATTTCGCGTTCCGGAGGCCCATCTTGCCTAGCTCGCACGCATTTGCGAAGCTGTCGGCTCGAAGTAGCGCCTCCCGCAGGCGTTCCGAGGGGGCAGGGCCCCGGAATGCAAGAAAGGACTCTTGTCCCATGAAGACCACCCGCGGTCAGCTGCTCGCGACCTTCCTGCTCACCGGGGGGGCCCTCGTCGTCGGGATGATCCTCGCCGGGGGCGGCAAGCTCACACCGGCCGGGTTCTCCTCGCCAGGGCCCCAGCGGGTGGCGGTGAACGAGGGTGTGGCCACGGTGGCCGCCGGCCTACCCAGCTTTGCCGACCTCGCCGAGGCGGTCCTGCCGGCCGTGGTCACGGTGCGGGCCGTGACCATCGGCAACCGCCCCACGCGCGGCGGCAACCCCTTCGAGTTCTTCTTCGGACCGCGCGAGCAGCAGCAGCCGGGCGAGCCGCGGGAGTTCCGTGGCGAGGGAGCCGGGAGCGGGTTCGTGCTGGCCGCGGACGGCTGGATCGTCACCAACCAACACGTCATCGACGGCGCCACCAAGGTCGAGGTCACCTTCGACGACCGGACCACGGTCACGGCCGAGGTCAAGGGTCAGGACCCGTCGACCGACCTGGCGCTGCTCAAGGTACCCACTGACCGGGAGCTGCCGTATCTGGCGCTGGGGGACAGCGACGCGCTGCGGGTCGGGGACTGGGTGATGGCGGTCGGGAACCCGCTCCTGCTCGAGCAGTCGGTGACGGTGGGTATCGTGAGCGGCCTCGGCCGCAGCGCCCTCGACATCACCGACCTCTCGTTCGAGAACTTCATCCAGACCGATGCCGCCATCAACCGCGGCAACTCCGGCGGTCCGCTGGTCAATCTCAAGGGTGAGGTGGTCGGGATCAACACCGCAATGAACTACGGGGCCGAGAACATCGGCTTCTCGGTGCCGGCCAACACGTTGTCGGCGATCGTCGACCAGCTCAAGACCACCGGCAAGGTGCGGCGCGGCTATCTCGGCGTGAGCATCACCAACCTCGACCGCGACATGGCGGAGGCGTTCGGGGTGGCCTCGACCGACGGCGCGCTGGTGCAACAGGTGCAGCCGCGCAGCCCGGCGCAGAACGCGGGACTGCGCAACGGCGACGTCATCGTCGCGGTGGACGCCAGGTCGGTCCAGGACACCCGGCACCTCATCGACTACGTCTCGGCCAAGGCTCCCGGCGCGAAAGTCGAGCTCACCTATCTGCGCAACGGCAAGACCATGAACGCGACGGTGACGCTCGAGGAGCGTCCCGACGGGACCCAGGTCGCCGCCGAGCCCGCCGAGGGCAGCGAGGGACAGACCGAGTGGCTCGGCCTCCAGTACCAGGATCTGACTCCAGGGCTGCGCGAGATGCACGACCTGCCGCGCGCGCTCGAGGGGGTATGGATCACCGAGGTCGCGGCGTCGAGCCCGCTGATCGACGAGGGAGTCGAGCCGGGCGACGTCATCGTCGAGGTCAACGGCGAAACGGTCACCGACGTCGCCGAGTTCGAGCGCGCCATGGCCGAGGTCGAGTCGGGTCGCTTCGCCCGCCTCTACGTCATGCGGGCCAACGGCGACCAGGACGTGCAGCCCTTCTTCGCCGTGGTCAGAGTGCCTTAGGAATAGACTCGAAGAGTGAACGATCGCGGCGAGCACGCCCACGATCGCGGGGCGCGTAAGGCGTCGGTCCTCGTCGTCGACGACGAGGCGGCGATCCGCGACAGCCTGCGCATGATCTTCGAGTACGAAGGGTACCGGGTCGAGGAGGCGTCGTCCGGGCGTGAGGCGGTGGCGCGGGCCTCCGAGCGCCCCTGGAACGCCATGTTCCTCGACGTCAAGATGCCGGAGATGGACGGGCTCGAGGTCCTGCGTGTGCTGCGCGAGCGGGGGGTCGACGTGCCGGTGGTGGTGATCAGCGGGCACGGTGACATCGCCACCGCGGTCGAGGCGACGCGGCGCGGCGCGTTCGACTTCCTCGAGAAGCCGCTGCAGCGCGAACGGGTGCTGGTCGCGCTGCGCAACGCGGTCGAGACCGACCGCCTGCAGCGCGAGAATCGCCGGCTGCGGCCGGAGCCGGAGGAGCTCATCGGCGAGTCGGCGGTGATGCGCGAGCTGCGCCGCACCATCGAGCGCGCCGCGCCGACCACGGCCACCGTGCTCATCACCGGTGAGAGCGGCACCGGCAAGGAGCTGGTCGCGCGCGCTCTCCACCGGGCCAGCCAGCGGCACGCTCACGCGCTGATCCAGGTCAACTGCGCGGCCATTCCGGAGGAGCTGATCGAGTCCGAGCTGTTCGGTCACGAGAAGGGCAGCTTCACCGGCGCGGTGCGCAAGCAGGTCGGCAAGTTCGTCGCGGCCGACGGCGGCACCGTCTTCCTCGACGAGATCGGCGACATGTCCGCGCGCACCCAGGCCAAGGTGCTCCGGGTGCTGCAGGACGGCGAGGTCGAGCCGGTGGGCGCCGCCTCGACCGTCCACGTGGACGTGCGCGTGGTGGCAGCGACCAACCGTGACCTGGTGAAAGAGATCGAGGCCGGGCGCTTCCGCGAGGACCTCTACTACCGTCTCAACGTGATCCCGGTGCACACGCCGTCGCTGCGCGAGCGCCTCGAGGACCTGCCGTCCTTAGTCGAGCACTTCGTCGACCGCTTCGCCCGCGAGCACGGCTATCCGCGCCGCCGCTTCTCGCCCGAGGCGCTCGGCGTACTCGCCGGGATGCCGTGGCGCGGCAACGTCCGCGAGCTGCGCAACCTGGTCGAGCGCTTGTTGATCCTCGCCACCGGGGAGACGGTCGGAGCGAAGGACGTCGTCACCATCACCGGCAGCGCCGCCGAGCCCGAGGTCGAGACCGCGTTGTTCGGATATCGCACGCTGCGCGAGTTCCGCGAGGCGTCGGAGAAGCTGTTCTTACTGCAGAAGCTGCGCGAACAGAGCTGGAACGTGACCCGCACCGCGCAGCTGATCGAGACGCCGCGCAGCAACCTCTACAAGAAGATGGAGCAGTACGAGATCCGCCGCGATGGGGCGGAGGTGCTGCCGGAGGAAGAGCCATGACGGTTCGAGAGAAGACGATTCCGGCGGCGCCCAAGGCGGACGGAGACACCAGCTCTTCACCCGGCGCTCACCTGACGGCGCAGGCGCGCGAAGAGGCGAGGCAGGCGCGGGAGCGCTGGCAGCGCGCGGCGCGCGACAACCGCGGCGCCAAGCCGTTCTGGAAGGACGACTTCACCACGGTGTCGGGCATGGAGGTGCCGGCCCTGGTCACCCCCGACGAGGTGCGGGCCGATCCGGCGCGCGATCTCGGCGTGCCCGGCGAGTTTCCGTACACGCGCGGCATCCATCCCACCGGCTACCGCGGCAAGCTGTGGACGATGCGGCAGTTCGCCGGGTTCGGCAGCGCCGCCGACACCAACCAACGCTTCCGCTATCTGCTGGGGCAGGGCCAGACCGGCCTCTCGGTGGCCTTCGACCTGCCGACGCTCTACGGCTACGACGCCGATCACGAGATGTCCCGGGGCGAAGTGGGGAAGTGCGGAGTCGCGGTGTGCTCGCTCGCCGACATGGAGCGGTTGTTCGAGGGCATACCGCTGGCCGAGATCTCGACTTCGATGACCATCAACTCGACGGCGCCGATCCTGTTCGCGATGTACCTGGCGGTGGCGGAGCAGCAGGGCGCCGACTGGCGCACGCAGGTGCGCGGCACGCTGCAGAACGACATCCTCAAGGAGTACATCGCCCAGAAGGAGTACATCTTCCCGCCGCGCCCGTCGATGCGCCTGATCACCGATCAGTTCGCGTTCGCGACCGAGCACGTGCCGCAGTGGAACACGATCTCGATCTCGGGGTACCACATTCGCGAAGCGGGCTCGACGGCGCTCCAGGAGCTCGCCTTCACGCTGCGCGATGGCATCGAGTACGTGCAGTGGGGGATCGACGC
>DATAFT010000005.1:0-2315 GCA_036257295.1 Thermoanaerobaculia bacterium | reverse complement strand
CCGATCGTGTGCTTCGTGCCGACGGCGAGCGGCGACAGCGACGTCTACGTCAGAAAGTTCTACTCGTCACACAACAATCTGGGCTGCCGCCCGCGCCACCTCTCGTTGTTCGAGGTGCCGACGCGCGACCTGCGCTCGTACGTCTGCGAGTGCGACGTGATCTACGTCGGCGGAGGCAACACCCGGCTGCTGCTCTTGATCTGGAACGAGCTCGGACTGCCGGACCTGCTGCGCCTGTCGCTACGCGAGGGCACCATCCTCTGCGGCATCAGCGCCGGAGCCAACTGCTGGTTCGATGGCTCGGTGACCGACTCGATGGGGTCGGTGCAGGACGCCTGGGACGGCAGGTTCCAGGCGCTCGGCGGTCTCGGCTTCCTGTCCGGGAGCTTCTGCCCGCACTACGACGGCGAGGCGCAGCGGCGTTCCGAGTATCACCGGCTGGTGCGGGAAGGGGCGCTGCCGGCGGGCTGGGCGGCCGACGACGGTTGCGCCCTGCACTTCGTCGATCGATCGCTCGACAAGGTGGTCGCGTCGCGGCCGACGTCTCGTGCGTACCGTGTCGAGTTGCGCGAGGGCGAAGTGGTCGAGACGCCGCGCGACGCGTCGCTGCTCGAGAGCGTGAGGCCCTAACGCTCTCCGGGTGCGATCTCGATCCTGGTCTTCACCAGCATCACCGCGTAGGGATTCCAGGTGGAGATGTCCCACACCACCTCGGCGGCGCGCGCGCCCGGCTTCGATGGCGGCACCGGGCGCGTGAGCTCGTCGATGACGTGGGCGGAGTAGAAGATGCCGCGATCGAGGCTGTGGTTGCCGGCGCGGCAATCGATGCCGGTCATGCGGGCGCGGAAGAAGTCGATGGGACGGACGCGGTCGCCCTCGGCGCAGCCCGTCGGCACGCCCTTCGCGCTGCACGCCAGCCACCCGGGAGTGTCGGTCGGACGCAGTACCGGAAACGGCTCCGACCACGCTCCCTCCGCGGGTGGTGAGTCTCGCTTCAGAGCACCCCAAGGATGGTCGGCCCAGCGCAGGTGAACGGCGCCCGGCGCGGGCTCGGTGTGCGTTCGCGGCGTCGGCGTGGCCGAGCCGTCGGTGTCGTCGCCTCCGTAGAGCATCACCCAGGCGTCGAGCGGCTCGACCCAGCTCACCGAGATCTGGTTGACGACGTCGAACTCGAAGGGATATAGCGGAGCCGCGTCAGATTCGCGGTCGCTCCAGCGCGGACGACCGTCATCGCCGTAGCCGCCGAAGTAGCGCGGTGACCACTTCATCACGTCGCTGGCCGCGGCGGGCTCGAGCTTGTTGTAGAGCAGGTAGGTTAGGGCTTGCGCGCCCTCGGCGCCGCGGAACGTCGGTTTGCCCCACACCAACAAGGTGTCGTAGCCGTGCCGATAGTCGTTGCGACTCGGATCCGCCGGGTCGAACGCCGCGATGGTGCGGGCCGCGGGATTGACGAACTTGGCGGTGGAGAAGCGCGACACGCTCTGCCAGACGTTGGGCCGCTTCTCGTCCTCGACCGCGACGTAGACCCACATTGTCGCCAGCAGACGGCGATCCGGGTCGTCGGGGTGCGCAGCGGAACCGGTGACCCACATCGAGCCGGTGGCGTCGGTGCACATGCCGCGGTCGTCCCGATCCGGCGCGCAGCGGCGCCGCGGTGAAAACGGCGCCGCACAGTCGTTGCGGTCGAGCCGGCAGACTGGCGGGCTCAACACTTCGTCGATGCGCGGATCGCGCGGACACTCCTGACCGGCCGGGCAAGGATCGACGGTGCATCGCCCGAGCTCGCCGCGCAGGCAGCTCTGGCCGGCGCCGCACTCGCCGTCGCTGGCGCAGGTCGCGATCTCGGCGGCGGTGAACAAACCATACGGACGCCGGCCGTCGCTCCAACCGGCGAGCGGCGTGCGGTTGTAGCTCATGCTGAGATCGCGTCCCTCGTGCACGACGCGCAGCGGGCGGTCGTGGAGCGGATCGGGCACCGCGAAGTCGAGCACGGGGCAGCGGGGTGCCGAGGCGCCGGTGCCGGGCGGACCGGATGGGTATTCGGGAAGATCGGCCACTCGCAGCGTGGCCATGGTGTCGTCATTGGTCCAGGGCGGCTCGGTGCACGGCGAATCGAAGGTGGGCCAGGTGTCGCCGAAAAAGAACACGATGCGCTCGTCGACGGCGCCAGCGGCGTCGCGATACGGATGGCGGAAGGTGAACCCGAGATCGGTGCCGTAGACGCCAGGCCGCTGCGCGCCAGGGCCGATCAGCTCACAGAGGGGCCAGGATTCGATCGATGGTGGCGCGGGCGCGCCGAGCGCGGCCGTGGCGCA
>DATAFT010000042.1:0-10269 GCA_036257295.1 Thermoanaerobaculia bacterium | reverse complement strand
TCGACGTAATCTTTCCGGTGCTGCGGGCCGCGGGCGTCCCGGCCACGATCTTCGTTTGCACCGACTTCGTCGACACCGACCGCGTTCCCTGGTACTGCCGGCTTCACGACGCGGTGACCCGGACCCGCCAACGCCGGCTGTCCTGGAACGGCCGTCGTTTCGATCTCGACGGGGTGCGGGCTCGGACTCACACCGGCGACGCGCTCAAGAGGACGCTCAAGCGGCTACCCCATCCCGCGCTCGAGTCCGCGGTCGACGAGATCTCGACGGCACTCGAGCCCGATGCGGAATCCGGAGCCCCAACGGATCCGCGTTTCCGGATGCTCACGAGCGACGCCATCCGCGAGATGGCCGCCAGTGGCCTGGTCGAGTTCGGTGCGCACACCGGGTCGCACGCCATTCTCGGCAAGATCTCGCGTCGAGAGCAGCGCGACGAGATCGAACGCTCGATCTCGGCCGTGGGCGATCTGACCGGCAAGGAGTGCCGTCTGTTCGCCTACCCTAACGGGCGCTTCGACGACTACGACGATGCGTCACTCGAGATCCTGCGCGGCGCGGGCATAACGACGGCGGTCACGACGGAGAAAGGCTGGAACGACGCAGCCGCGCCACCGCTCGAGCTACTCCGCTATCCGATCGGCGGAGAACCGTCGATGCCTCGCTTCGAGCGGGTGGTGCGGCGGTTCGAGCGATAGATTGCGCGCGATCAACCCAACCCCGCACGCGGGAACCTGCTGACCCGGAACGGCTCGAGGGTGTCGATCGCCTCCTCGCCGCGCTCGGGGAGCCAGCGGAAGTAGCGCACGGTCACCTGCTCCGGCTCGACGTCGACGATCGAGAAGCCGTTCTCCTCGAGGCAGCTTTGCTCCTCGCGCATGACGAGCGCGTGCGCGACCTGCGCCACGGTGCCGCGCGCCCGCGACGGCCACCCGGTGCCGGTGCCGAGCGGACCGGTGAGCGCGGCGACCACCGGGTTGGCGGAGAAATCGTGCTCGCCGCTCTTGCTCACGACACCTTCGGCGATCGAGTGCATGTCGCCGCAGAGGAAAAGCGGAAGGCGCGGCGCGGCGGAGGCGGCGGCGAGGATGCGGTCGTGCTGCTTCAACCATCCGGGCTGCCACAGATACTTGGCGCGCCCGGTGGTGAGGCGCCCCTCGTCGTCGAGCACGTCGGGATACCACTCGCCCCACTTCCCGGCGGTCCAGCCGATCGGGACCGAGGGCACGTGGACCACGAAGCGAGCGTCGCTCTCGGCCGCTCGCCGGGCGATCCAGTGCTCCGCTTCCATCGGCACGAAGGTCGCGACCTCGTTCTTCAACGTCAGGTAGCGACGGCAGTCCCACAACAGGAGCTCGAGCAGCTTGCCGCAGCGCAGCGTCCCGAACGTTTCGCTCGCTCCCGGCGCGCGATCGGGGGCGCCGGTGCCCGCGAGCCCCAGCGGTCGTCCGGCGTCGGGCAGGAATTCCGGGTAGTAGAGGTGCTGCGCGGCTCGTCCGAGCTCGAGCATGAAGGGCTCGGGCGGGAACGACACCACGAAGTCGTCGGCGGCGTCGCCTTCGAAGTAGTCGTGGTCGTCCTGCAGGAAGAAGACCGGGAGCGAGCGCAGCATGGTGCCGTAGAGGTCCGCGATCTGCGGCCCGACCGCGCGCTGCAGCACCCGCTCGTTCTCGCCGCCGAACACCGGTTGATCGGTGGTGAACTCTCCCGCTCGCTCCACGGCACCGGCCACGCTGCGGATCCCCTTGCCGCGACCCGCGGTGGTCTGGTCCCAGTAGACGTGGTCGCCGTTCGCGATCACCGCGCGAGGCTCGAACGAGAGCGCGCGGCGCAGCAGCCGTTGACGGGTCGCGAGTGAAAGGAATCCCGGCGTAGGCGCTCCCTCCGGCAGCCCTTCGTAGCCGCCGGCGCAGGTGTAGACCAGCAGCCGCACCCGCTCCACCTCCGCATCGGGGCGCGGGAACGTGCGCAGCGGCCACGGATCGAGCAGCGCGCCGGCGCGTCCACGGCCGCCTCTCTCACCGTGGAGCCCGAGCTCGTACTCGGTGTCGGCGGCAAGACCGGTCACGTCGAAGCGCCAGAACGAGCCCGCGCTGTCGGTGCGCACACCGGCGAAAGCCCGCCGTCCGATGCGGAGCACCGGCGCCTGCGCGCGCGGCTCGCGCAGCGACGCCTTGATCAGCAGCCGATCGTGGCTCGCCGTGGCGAGGAGGTGCCCGACGTCGCCACCGGCTACCGAAGGAGCGGCCGCCGCGAGCGGCGCGGCCCGAAGGGCGGCCATCGCCGCTGCGCCGGCGAGGAGCTCTCGGCGGTTGAGCCGCGACGCGTGATCGCCTCTGCTCATGCCAACGTGCGCGTCGTTCGCTGCTCGACCAGCTCCCAGTCGATCTCGTAGCCCAGGCCGGGACCGGTCGGCGCGTGCACGTAGCCTTCGCCGTCCACCTCGATGTTGGTGGTGAGCCCGTAGGCCTCGAGGTCGTGGGGCAGCAGCATCTCGAAGAAGTCCGAGTTGTGGGTGGCCATCAGCACGTTGAGATTGGCCACGTTGTTGTATCCGTTGCCGGCGCTGTGGATCTCGCAGTTCATGTTGAACGCGTCGGCGAGATGCGTGATGCGGATCAACGGCGTGATGCCGCCCATGAGCACCGAATCGGAGCGCAGGATGTCGGTCGCGCGCTCGGTGATGTACTTCGGCATGCCGTAGAAGCCATCGCGCCCGATCTCGGTCGCCATCACCGGGATGTCCAGCTCGGCGCACAGCTTGCTGTTGCCGTAGACGTCCTCACGCGGCAGCGGGTCCTCGTACCAGTAGAAATCGAGCTCCTCGAGCGCGCGCCCGACGCGCACCGCCTCCTCGAAGCGGTAGGCCCACATCGAGTCGCACAGGAGCGTCATCTCCGGTCCGACCGCCTTGCGTACCGCGGTGCAGACCGCGATGTCCTCCCTGGCGTTCTTGCGCGGATGGATCTTGTACCCCTTCCAGCCGAGCGACTGGTACTGCTTGGCCTCCTCGACGTACTGCTCGATGGTCTGGTTGGGCGCCGAGCTGGCGTAGGCGAGCGCCTTGTCGCGCGCGGTGCCGATGAGGCGGTGGATCGGTTGTCCCATCGCGCGGCCAGCGAGGTCCCACAATGCGATGTCCATCGCCGCCAGGACGGGGAACATGATGTAGCCCGACTGGTTGTAGAGGTTCTGCCACAGGCGGCCGAGGTCGAGCGCGTTCTGGCCCATCACCACCGGTTTGAGGAACTGGAGGAGATCGGCGCCCCAGCGATCGCCGCTCATGCGGTGCGCGCCGAGAAAGGAATGGCCCTCGGCCCCCTGGTCGGTCTTTATCGTCACCACCGCGAGCTCCACCTCGGTGCCGCGCGTGAAGCCGGTGTGGTCCTTGCCGGGCTTGACCGGCCACTTGAACAGCCGCACCGAGACGTCGGTCACCTTGTGCGTCGCGCCGCCTTTCTCGACTGCGGCCTTCGCCTCAGCGGCGGTGACGGGCATGCCGGCGACCAGGCCGGCGGCGCTGGCGCCGAGAACGCCGGTCATCAGCGATCGACGATCGACTCTGGTTGGGGCTTCATGCTGGCTCTGCATCCGTCGTCTCCTGCCGTCACTGCGCCATGTCTTCGATCGCGGGGATGCTACGTGAACTCCAGCAGGCCGAAGCGTTCCGGGACGTGAAAGTCCGGTCTGCCGGTGGGTGAGAAGGCCTGCAGCTCGTCGCCTCGCGACGACCGATCGACGCGGTACGCATTGAAGCGCCACTCGCCCCCGAGCGCCGGCGGCGGCTGTGGCGCCAGTTGACGCATCGGGATCGCGATCTCGACGTCCCACCCGCGGCTCACCGGGCCGCCGTTGAGGACGCCGTCGACGCGCGCGGCGGTGCGCAGTCCGCGGCAGTGCCAGGCGCGTAGCGCGTCGAGATCCCGCGCGAGCTCTCCATCGCGCGCGCGGTTCACGATCAAGGCGTCGAACACCACATTCGCCGGCGACACCTCGATCTCGACGTAGAGGTGTCGAGCGCGCCAGGGGTCGAGGAAGAGCTCCACCACCTCCTCTTCCCAGAGCGGCGCGTCGCGCCGGGTGTGGGTGGCGCGGATGTCATCGTCCGCGACGCGGAACGCCGCGTACAGGTGCTGGTCGTCCCACAGCAGGCGAAGGGTGGTGGCCTGCCGCGGCGGCCCGCCGTCGACGGCGCGAACCAACGCAACCTCGGCGGCGCCGGCCCAGGCCGGCTTCGTGAGATCGCCATCGATCTCGAACGGCTGCGCCGCGCGGGCGCAGCGGTAGCGTGGTGGCGCCGGTCCGTCAGTCACCGCTCGAGCCGATGCTCACGCAGGAACGCCCAGAACGCTTCGACCGGAACGAAGTCCCTGGTCTTCGGTCCTGATTGACTGCTCTCGGTCATCGGCCAAACGTGCCCGTGGCCGTTCATGCGGTAGAGCACGACCGGCGCCTGGGCGTTCGACCAGGTCGCGGTCTCGACCAGGTTGCCGTCGCCGTCGCGGTCGGGGAGCGCGGCCACCACCGGCTCTCCGGCGCAGCCGTTCATCTCGCACAGCAGCTTGACGGTATCGGCGGCGGAGTAGCCGCGGTCGGCGCCTTCCCAGGTGACCAGCGGGTCGAGCGTGCCGAGCATGACGATCGCCGGCACCGGACGCGGCAGCGGCGGCCAGTGCGTGTACGCGCGCGGCAGCAGCGCGACCATCAAGCCCGCGGCGGCGATGCGGTTGCCGCGGTGGAACATCAGCGACCAGGTCATGAAGCCGCCGCCCGAGCCGCCGGTGACGTAGATGCGGGTGGGATCGGCGATGCGGTCGGCGATCAGGCGATCGAACATCGCGTCGAAGAACGCGAGGTCGTCGGCCGGCGGGGTTTGCAGGCTCGGGCGGGCTGGGGCGCTCGGGTCCCAGTTCCAGCCCCGCACGCCCGACGGATAGACGACGACGAAGCCCTCTTTTGCGGCAAGGCCGGTGTAGTCGGACTTCCAGTGCTGCGACAGGCCCGAGTTGGCGCCGGCCCCGTGCAGCGCGAACACGACGGGCGAGGGCTTCCCTTTGGCGGACTCCGGCACGAACACGAAGAATTCGCGCTCGCGGCCGCCCGCCTCGATGGTGCGGCGCTCGAGACGTTTCGGCGTCTCGAAGGTTCGGTTGGCGAGACGCGCTTCGATCGCCGCGCGCTCGCCCTCGGGGTCGTTGCCGAGGAGTCCCTGGCGGATCCGATCGCGGGCGGCGATCTCGTCGGCGGTGAGCGGGCGCAGCGGGTCGGGGCCGTCGCCACGGGTCGGGCTCGCGACGAGGAGCCAGGCGGTGAGACCGAAGAGTAGGCCGTGGAGCTTCTTCATCGCGACGATGGAAGCTAGCACGCACCGTCGTGGAGCCGAAGGCTCCACCAGAGCTGGCTCTCCTACTTCACGATCAGTACTTCGACTTTGCCGTGGCGCCGCAGCAGGTCGAGGCCGACGTCGTCGCCGTGCCGGTGCAGCACCACGTCGAGCTCCGCTTCGCCGACGCGCAGGTTGGTGATCTCGATCTCCTCGAGGAACGGCGGCAGCACCGGCTGGCGGAAGCGGACCCGCCGCGCGGTGGCGTCGATCTCGAGCCCGAGGCAAGCCTCGAGTAGCAGGAACACGGCGCCGGATGCCCATGCCTGCGGTGAGCACGCCACCGGATACTGCGTGGGACTCGACCCGGACGCGCGCTCGAAGCCGCAGAAGAGCTCGGGCAGACGGTAGAGCTCGACGCAGAGGCTGGCGTCGTAGAGGCCGGTGAAGATCCTCAACGATTCGTCCTTCAGTCCATAGCGCGCGAGACCGTGAGCGATCAGCGCATTGTCATGCGGCCAGATCGAGCCGTCGTGGTACGACATCGGGTTGTAGCGCGCTTCGCCGGCGGCCAGCGTGCGGACCCCCCAACCCGAGAACGAGTCGGCGCCCAGGAGCGTCGCGGCCATCCGGCTCGCGCGCAGGGTCGACACGATGCCGGTGAAGAGACAGTGCCCCGGATTCGAGGCGCGCACGCGACAGGGCCGCTTGGCGCCGTCGAGCGCGAGGGCGTAGGTGTCGAGGTCGTCGCACCAGAAGGCGGCCTCGAAGCGACGTCGCAGCCGCTCCGCCGCGCGCTCGAGATCGATCGCGCGATCGTGGAAACCGAGCGCCGCGGCGAGGTCGGCGCCGGCGAGCCGGGCCGCGTAGGCGTAGCCCTGCACCTCGCACAGCGCAATCGAGCCTTCGGCCAGGCTGCCGTCGGCGTGGAAGACCGAGTCGTAGGAGTCCTTCCAGCCCTGGTTGGCGAGGCCGTGGCGCGAGCGTCGTTGATACTCGACGAACCCGTCGCCGTCGAGATCGCCGCTGGTCTCGATCCACTGCAGCGCCGACTCGACGTGCGGCCACAGCCGATCGACTTCCTCGAGGTCCCCGGTGCGCCGGTAGAACGCGCCGGCGAGCATCACGAACAGCGGGGTCGAATCGACGCTGCCGTAGTAGCAGCCGAACGGAATCTCCCGTAGCGCCGCCATCTCGCCGCGTCGCACCTCGTGCAGGATCTTGCCGGGCTCGGCGTCGCGGTCGGGGTCGTGCTCGGCGGCCTGGTGCGCCGCGAGGAACCGCAGCACGCCGCGCGCGAGCTCGGGATCGGTCCACAGGCACTCGCGCGCGGTGAGGATGCCGTCGCGGCCGAACGGCGTCGAGAACCAGGGAATACCGGCGTAGGGGTAGAGCCCCTCCGGCGTTTCGGTGGTCATCATCGCGAGGTCGGCGCGGCTGCGCTTCAGCCACTGCTCGAGCTGCTCGTTCGAGGTCGAGATGCGGACGCCGCGCGTGATGTGAGCATCGAAGCTGTCCTTGACCACGGCGGCGGCGTGCTCCCATCGCAGCGGCCGCGGCCGTGCCTGCGCGACGCCGCATGACAGCGTGACGAAGAGCTCGCGCCGCTCGCCCGGCAGGAGGGTGAGGTCGTAGTTGGCCTGACCGTCGTCGAGCGCGGCGGGCGCGGGGTCGAAGCGCAAGCTGGAGTGGCGCTCGACCCCGTCGAGGCCCTCGTAGCCGAGCACCACCTCATCACCGCCGACCCGGGGATCGAGGAAACGGCCGCGCCGCGGTCGCCGCAGGCCGCGAACCTCGAAGATGTCGGCGAAGTCCGCGGCGAAGTGGAACGCCAGCACGGCGCGCATCGCCGCGCGCCCGTAGTTGCGAAGCACCAGGCGCTCGTAGCAGACGCCCTGCCACAAGAGCTTCGATCGCTGGATGTGCAGCGTCCCGCGCGGGACGCTGAGGCGTCCCTCTTCGGTGATGTCGGGGTTGGTCAGATCGACGTTGAGGAGCGCGCCGTCGTGGCGGACGGTCGAGGACAGGAACATCGGGCGCTCGCTGCCGAAGCGCAGCACCATCGACGACAGGAATCGCGTGCCCTCGTGGTAGATCCCCTCCTCCTCGAGCCCCACCGGCTTGATGTCGCCGTAGTGGTCGAACAGGGCGAAAGTGTCGCCCTGCTTCATCACGCGCGGCCGATCGTCGGCCAGCGAGGAGGTGGCGAGGATGTAGAAGCGGTCCTCGACGCGGAGGATCCCCGAGAACGCCTGGTGCCAGGCGGTCCGCTCGGCGGCGCGCGTAGTCCGTTCCGTATCGACCATGCGAACCAGGGGCTAGTCGGGCGCGCGGTCCCGGTCGTCGCTCGCGGCGAGCGGCGTCGATGCAGGGTAGGACCCGCGGCGTTCGTCGACCCAGCCGGAGGCGGAGCTCTCGATCATCCGTTCGTACAGCGCGACGTACTCGGCGGCCATCCGCCGCGCCGAGAAGCGCTCCGTGAACTCGCGGCGACATCGCCGGCGGTCGATCTCGCCGATCCGCCCCGCCGCTTCGACCGCCTGGGCGAGGGTGTCGACGACGAAGCCGGTGACGCCGTCCTCGATCACCTCCTCAATCGAGCCACGTCGGAACGCGATCACCGGAGTGCCGCACGCGAGCGCCTCGATCATCACCAGACCGAACGGCTCCGGCCAGTCGACCGGGAAGATCAGGGCGCTGGCGCCGGCGAGGAAAGGGCCTTTCTCGGCCTGGCCGACCTCACCCACCATCTCGACGTGGGGCTGCTCGAGCAGCGAAGCCACGGTGCTCTCGTAGTAGGCGCGGTCGGCGGGGTCGATCTTGGCTGCCATGCGCAAGTCCCGACCGGCGCGCCGCGCGATCTCGATCGCCCAGTCGGGCCTCTTTTCGGGCGAGAGCCGTCCGAGGAATGCCAGGTAGCTTCCAGGCTCGAAGCTGGGCTCGAACAGGTCGTCCGGGAGGCCGTGGTAGATGGTGGCCTGCCAGTTGGCCCACGGCAGCGGCGCGCGCTGGGCGTTCGAGATCGAGATCACCGGGATGTCGCTGAACTCGCGATAGAGCGGCGCCAGATCCGGCAGGTCGAGTCTCCCGTGGAGCGTCGTCAGGCAGCGCTGGCCGAGCTGACGGGAGAACGGGTAGTGGAGAAAGTCGGTGTGGAAGTGGAGGACGTCGAACTCCTCCACGCGTCGCGCCACCTTGCCGAGTTGCAGCGAGTGCCAAACCAGCGGATCGAGCGGCTCCGGCGCCAACCGGATCGCTCGCGGCGACGCCGGCTCCAGCTCGGCCGCGGTGATCGAGTCGCCGCTCGCGAACAGCGTCACCTCGAGGCCCATTCGCACCAGCTCCTCGGTCAGGTACGAGACCACTCGCTCGGTGCCGCCGTAGCCCGCGGGCGGCACGGCTTCGTAGAGCGGCGCTACTTGAGCGATTCGCATGTGGGAGAGAAAGGCGGCGGGGCCCCGCGACTTGTGCGGAATGGGCTCTTGAAGATGGGGCCCCCGCCGCCTGGTTCTGCCAACAGTCAGTCGCCGCGCGACTATTCCCCAGGATAGCGGCGCCCGCCGCGATCTGGTCTACGGTGATTCTTGTATTTGTGTCAACGGAAGACGTCGATCAGGTAGCTGTACTTGACGATCAGGCTGCGATCGGGACGGGCAAAGATGGGATCGCTGCCGAACTCGTCGATCTCGTCGTAGACCACGTAGAGGCCTGTGTTTGCCTTGCGCAGCCAGCTGAAGCGCAGGTTCGAGGAGACGTGGTCGGTACGGTCGTTGTACTGGGTGAGGAGCTGGAGCAGGAGGTGCGGAGTCGGCGCCCAGGAGAGGCGCAGGCGCCCCAGGTTGACGACGAACGAGCCGACCGGGAGATCGACGTCGTTCCAGTCCCAGGTGAGCTCCGAGGTGAGCGCCTCGCTGCGGCGCGCTCGCAGCGTGCTCCCCACCGACATCCGGTCGCCGCCGAAGATGCCGCCGATGATCGCGGTGGTCGCGAAGCTGAACGGATCGCCCTGGTCGGTTTGCAGCACGAACTGCGCCTCGGTGTGCGAGTACTCGCCGGGGAGCACCACGACGTCGGGCGCGATCTCGAAGGGCTCCTTCACTCCCTCGTAGGTGAAGTTGTATCCGGTGTGGACTTCGTAGCCATTGCGCCACTCCCAGTGATTGTCGAAGTGGAGGAACTGGCTTTCCTTGTAACCGTCGAAGTCCCAGTAGCCGTTGAACGAGACGTGCGGTCGCAGCTCGTGGATGCCGAGCCAGTCCTTGGGACGGATGCGGCGCAACACGACACCGGACGGCTTGCGGAAATCGTTGCGCGCGAGGAAGCCCACCTCGGGGTTGAAGCCGGGCGCCACCTCGAGATACCCGATCGAGGCGAGCCAGTCGGGTGAGGTCAGGCTCCACTCGGCCTGGTAGGCGTGGTCTTCGTGCTGGATGCCGGGCGTGTCGGTGCGCGACGCCCAGGCGGAGACCTCGTGGTACTCGCCGATGCCGAGCTTGCCGTCGAGCGCGAGGGTGCGGTTGCGGTCGCCGTCGGGCGCGAGCGCTCCCACGCCCTGTCGCTCGATCAGGATCCCTCCGAGGTTGGACCGGTTGGGCAGCTCGCGACTCACTCGCACCACCGAGAAATCGTTGCCCTGGAAGTCGTCGGTCTCGTCGGTGCGCATGGCGAGCAGGCCGAGATTGGTGCGACCGATCTTTCCCGACAGCCGGCCGCCGGCTTCGATCGGGATCGGGCTGCCGTCCTCGGCGATGCCGATGCGACGGCTGAAGAAGAGCTCGGCTTCGCCCGAAGCGCCCACCGCGAAGAGCCCGGCGTTCTCCAGGAAGAACGGCCGCTTCTCGGGAAAGAACAGGTTGAAGCGATCGAGGTTGACCTGCTGTTCGTCGACCTCGACCTGGGCGAAGTCGGTGTTGTAGGTGGCGTCGAGGGTGAGGCTGGGCGTGATGCCG
>DATAFT010000030.1:0-4623 GCA_036257295.1 Thermoanaerobaculia bacterium | reverse complement strand
AGCGACAGCAGCTCCCAGTCGCGCGAGCGCTCCTCGCCGGGCGGCAGCAGAAACCGGCGCTGGTGGTCCCAGTACAGTCGAGGCGCGGCCGCGCCGGCGCCACGCTCGAGCTCGCCGACGAGTGCGGGCACACAGCCGGGGAGAACCTCGACGTCGGGATTGAGGACGATGACGATCGGCGCCGTGGTCGCGCCGACGCCGAGGTTCACTCCCGCGGCGAAGCCGAGGTTGCCCGCTCCCAGATGCAGCGGAAGGCCGAGCGATTCGAGCACGACCCGCTCGGCGCCGGTGCTGCCGTTGTCGACCAGGCACCACTCGGCGGCGATGCCGCTCCGCTCGAGGTCGCGCTCGATCGCAGCGACCGCGCCCACCAGCGCCTGCGCCGCGTGATAGTGCACGATCACGATGGCGAGCGACGGGGCGTCCGCGCGCGATCGGCTCATGCCTCGGTGCCGTCGCGCTTCAGGAAGCGGCGCGGCGATCGCCGGCGGACCCCGCCTCGACCGTGAACGAATGCTCGACCTGCACCAGTCCGAAGCTGTACGCCTCGCTGCGCACCGAGAAGCCGGGCGACAGTCGATCACGGTCGTAGACGTGGAGGCCGTTCTCGTCGCCGAGATGGACGTAGACGTCGAAGTCGCCCTTGACCAGCGGCAGGCGCGGCACCTCGAGCAGCACGCGGTGGCGGCGCGCGCCGCCGACCGGGAAGCCCGGTGAGCCGATGGTGGTGCAGGAGAAGACCTCGGTGCCGTCGCTGCGATTGACGCCGACGCCGAGATGGAACCCGAGCGAAGGATCGTCGCACTCCCACTCCACCAGCAGACCCCACCGGTCGCCGGGACGGCACGCTTCGTCGCGACGCTCGGTGAGAACGGTGACCGCCGCCAGGCGAGCAGGTCCCGGGGTCGGGGCCGCCGGCTCGGCACCGGAGGCCGCAACGCCCGCGCTCGGCGCGGCAGACTTCTCCAGGAGGTAGCGCTCGTAGTCGGCGATCACGTCGCGAGCGCCGCCGAGACGCTCCACCTTCCCCTGCTTGAGCCAGAGCGCGCGGTCGCAGAACGCGGACACGTAGTACATCGCGTGCGAGCAGAACAGCAGCGTCGTTCCCGAGCGCACCAGCTCGTTCATGCGGTCCATGCTCTTCTTCTGGAAGTAGCCGTCGCCGACCGAGAGCGCCTCGTCGACCACCAGCACGTCGGGCTCGACCTGGGTGGCGATCGAGAACGCGAGGCGCATCGCCATGCCGGTCGAATAGGACTTGAGGGGCTGGTCGATCGCGGCGCCGAGCTCGCTCCACTCGACGATCCGCTCCAGCTTGGCGAGCGCCTCGCGTCGCCCCAGGCCCAGCGCGGCGGCGTTGAGCATGAGGTTCTGGCGACCGGAGAACTCGGGGTGAAAGCCGGAGCCCAGCTCGAGGATCGACGCCACCTTGCCGTTGGTGATGGCCTCGCCGGAGGTCGGCTCCAGCACGCCGGCGACGATCTTGAGCAGCGTGCTCTTACCGGCGCCGTTCTCACCGACGATGCCGAAGGCCTCGCCCGTCTCGAGGTCGAAGCTCACGTCCTCGAGCGCGTTCTGGGCGCGATGGCGCGGCCGCCCCGATACCGCCTCCCACAGGCGCTGCCAGGGGCTCTCGAACAGGCGATAGGTCTTGGTCAGCCTTCTCGCCGAGACCGCGGCGCCGGACATCAAAATCAGAGTATCCCAGTAAGGGATGGCGCCGTCCTCGGCGCCAAGATCAACGACTCTGATGGCGTGGTAGTCACCACGCCCTCACGCGCCGTCCTCGGCGCCAAAATCATCGGCTCTGAGGGCGTGGTACTCACCACGCCCTCAGAGCTCATCGGCGAAGGCGGGGCTGAGCCGGCGGAACGCGACGATGCCGACGACGAGGAAAACGGCGGCTCCCACCACCAGCGCGAAGAAGCCCCGCGTCGCCGTCGGCGAGCCGCCGAGGAGCGCGCTGCGGTAGAGGTCGACCAGGGCGGTCAGCGGATTGAGCTCGATGGCGCCACGAAAGCGCTCCGGCACGCGCGCCAGCGGATAGACGATGGGAGTGAAGTAGAACCATGCGCTGAACACCAGCCCGAGCGCCTGCGCGATGTCGCGCAGGAAGACGTGGAGCGCGGCGAGGAGTAGGCCGAGCCCCAGCGTGAGCGCGATCTGCAGGGGCAGCGCGACGACGAGCCAACCCAGGCTCGCCAGGCTTCCCTGCCCCAGCACGGCGAGCACCCCGAGGAACAGCACCAGCGCGATCGCCTCGTGCACCAGCGCGGTCGACACCACGGTCACCACCAGCAGCACCAGGGGAAACCGCAGCTTCTTCACCAGGGGCGCGTTGTCGGTGATCGCGGTCGCGGCGCGGGTGACGCCCTCGCTCACCGCCATGAAAGGCAGCAGTCCGCTGAACAGGAAGAGCGCGAAGTTGTCGGTGCGCTCCCCCTGGAGCGAGATCTTGAGGATGCCGGCGAAGACGAAGGTGTAGAGCAGGAGCTGCCACAGCGGCAGCGCGAAGGACCACAGGAACCCGAGCGCCGAGCCGGCGTAACGGGCCTGGAAGTCGCGCCGCACCAGCTCGGAGAGCAGGAAGAGCGAGGTGCGGGCGTGGTGGACACCACGCCCTACGCTCGTCATCTCATGAAGCGGCGCCGCGGACGGCGCATCAAGGACAGGTGTCGAACGCGGCGGTGTCGGTGATCGCCCGCGAGGCGTTCCCCTGCGCGTTCTCGTACTCCCAGGTGTCTCCGGTCGCCAGATCCTCCACCGTCAAGGTGTAATTGACGTTCGTCGCACCGGCGCCGAACACCCAATAGCGGTCGTTGAAGGCGCAACCATTGATCACCTTCACCAGCAGCTCCCAATTGTGTTCTTGGAAGAACCAGAAGACGCCGGTGTTGTCGCTGACTTTGGGTATCACGCGGCCGGAGCCCTTGGTTCCGTTCTTTTGCTCCCAGTTGACGCGAAGCTGGAACCGCTCGCTGATCGCGCACAGGGTGTTCGCGTTGGGATCGCACGGACCCACGTTCACCGGGGCCGGAGGCGGCGTCGGCGTCGAGGTCGGTATCTGGTTGCCCGGATCGAACGGGTTGACTCGCGGATCCAGGTCGGCCGCCCTGGCGACCGCGTTGGCCCGCATCACGCTCCGATCGACGCCGCAGGTCGCGAACGCCGCCGTGTCGGTGATGGCGTCCGAGGTGTGGCCCAGCGCGTTGTCGTAAGTCCACACCTCGTCGGTCACCAGATCGGTGACGCGTATCTGATACTCGACGTCGGAGGCCGCGCCGCCGAACACCCAGAAGTGGTCGTTGAAGGCGCAGCCGTCGATGACCTTGAGCAGCAGCTCCCAGTTGGCCTGATCGAAGAAGTAGAAGATGCCGGTGTTGTCGCTGGTAGCGCCGCTGACGAGCCGGCCGACGCCGGTCTGGCCGTCTCTGCGCTTCCAATCCACCTCGACCTTGAAGTCACCGCCGAGCGCGCAGAAGGTGTCCGCATCCGCCGGGCAGAGACCGTTGTTGGGCGGCGGTGGCGTCGGCGTCGGCGTTCCTCCGCCGCCGACCTGAACTACCGAGCTCTTCTCCGCGCTGCAGGAACCGATGGTCGTGCAGCTCTTCGCCACCGACAGCACCACGGTGTAGGAGCCGGCGCTGGCGTAGGTGTGCTGGACGGTCGCGCCCGATCCGCTCGTCCCGTCGCCGAAGTTCCAAGTGAACGAGGTCGGCGAGCCCTGCGACGTGTTGGCGTTGAAGCTCGCGGTGAGCCCGCTCACCTGCGTGGTGAACGCTGCGACGAGCGTCGAGCTGCCGGAAGTGATGTTGACGCTGTGGCTGTCGCTCTGGCTGGGGCAACCGCTGTTGGTCACGGTGATGAGTTTGCTCCCCGCGGTGCTCCACTGGATCGAGATCGAGCTCGACGTGCTCGGCGTTGCGCTGCCGTCGTGCGACCAGTTCCAGCCATTGGACTGGGCGGTGGCGCAGCCGTTGATGGCGGTGAAGGTGAGCTGAGCACCGGTCAAGCCGCTGTTGGGGCCCGAGATCTGCAGGCCCGTTCCTCCGCAGTCGACCGGGCAGCTCAGGGACGACTCGCCAGGAACGGCGCAGATCCCGTCGCCGCATGAGGTCGGCGGCGGTGGAGGCGGCGGTGGAGGCGGGGGCGGCGGCTGCGTCGGCCCTTGGATCGTTATCGCGCTGTGCGTGAACACGTGCTCCGAAGCACCGCGCTTCACTCGCAACTGCGGTGTATAGATTCCGGAGGTCGCATAGGTGTGGTTGTTCACCGGCGTCGCGTGCCCAGAGTCTTCGAAGGAGTTGCAGCCGGTACCGCCCTGCTTGCAGTCCCAGTCGTAGTCCCACACCTGCGCTCCGGTCGACGAGTCGGCGAAGTTCAAGCCGCTATTGGACTGACAGGTCGGTCCCGGGAGCTGGAAGGCACAGCTCTGGAACGCGAAGCTCGCCACCAGCGGATTGACCAGCGGCACGTCGATCGCGAGGCTCGTGCTGGTGGCTGGACCCTGGGCGCAGTTGCGCACTTGCACCCGCACCGTCTTGCTGCCGGTGCTCGAGTACACGTGCGTGGGGCTCTTACCGTTGATCGGATCGTTCGACCAGGGGCCGAACGCGCCGCCGC